>CAYUEE010000042.1:0-34961 GCA_964443615.1 uncultured bacterium
GCAACGATTGACCTGTGCCACGCAACGATTGACCTGTGCCACGCAACGATTGACCTGTGCCACGCAACGATTGACCCCTGCTGCACGACGATAGGATCCCTGCCGCGCAACGATAGTATCCCACAGATTAGCTTGGTCCAACGGGCAAATGAGAGCCCTATCCACAATAACTTCAGCACCTTGAAGTATGAGACAGCGAGCAAATCTATCCATCAAAATAGATCAACACCCCTCACCGACCCAACACTGCACCCAACAAAGCCAGCGCTAGGTAGGGCTGCCTTTAACTCGCTCAGAATTGAAAGGGAATAAAAGCAAGAGCATCGTCAAAACACCCCCAATGACCAAACCCGAGGTGTGACCAATGAAACTCACTTGTGGTGTTGTCAAATCAAAGACAGTTTGCAAACCAATGATGACCAGGATCGTTCGGAACTGTCTCATCGCAAGGACAGACCGCTGAGCTTGCCAAATCCTGAATAAAATGACGCCAGCAGCACCCACCATGCCCATGATGGATCCTGAGGCTCCAATCACAAGGTTGGCCTCAGTCAACCCCCACAACCAAAAGTAGGCACTAGTAGCCATAGATCCAATCCCAGCGGTCCAATACACTAAAAGGTATTGCGGTACCCCCAGGACACGCTCCACGTAGGATCCGATGAAGAGTAATCCTGCCATGTTCATCGCTAAATGTAGCCAGCCAAAGTGCAAAAGTGTTGCAGTGAGCAGTCGCCACCCCTGGTTGAAGTCGAAGACCAAGTGGGGGACCATACCACCCAGTTGAATCAATACATCCTCATTCTGACTACCACCGGCGTACACTTCAAGCGCAAAAGCCGCCGCATTCAACGCTACAATGGCATAGGTTGCGTAGATGGGTTGGAGAGAGCGTTGAGTTGAACTCGTGTCCAGCAGAATTGGATCCGGCACAGTTTGAATTTGAATTTGATCAAGTAGGGGTTGAGTCGTTTCCGTTAAAACTTGATTCGGCTGGATTGCAGCTCGTGACAATCGCAGTTCAACCGCCCGCTCAATCGCATGACCATGACGCCCCCGCAGATCCATCATCTGACTCACCGCCCAGTCTCGCCGCCCGGCTCGGAGTTCAGCTGTAGCCACCCAAAACAATTGCACTTCTGTAGCGTAATACGATAAAGGTCCTAGCAGTAATTGCCGCACCGCGTCTGGACGCCCGCAGAATGCCAGCACGAATAACTGAGCCACTGCAACATAAATCTGAGGCGAGTCTGTCCGTTCTAGGGCCGGTAGAAACTTTTGAAACCCCAACACCAATGTATTCAATTCTCCCAGCTCCCCTAGAGCCCGCAAGTAAGCCAGGATCACCATCGGATCCCGATACATTTTATGTTTGAACAAGGCTTCTTCAGACCAATCTAATAACTTGGACCAACGACCTTGCAAACGATACACTTCTGCAATGGCCATGCGACCCGTAGGCGTTTGAGCTTGAGAGTAGCGGTCTAAACAGCGTTGAGCTACAGAATCCTTCCCGCCCATCACAGCAACGACAGCTTGGAGCAACGGCGGAATCTCATCTAGACCGTACAACTGGTATAACCACTGGGATCCTTGAGCAACCTCAGCCGCCGCTTGAAAGTGACTTTGCCCCACTAAATTGCCGACATGATTGAACGTCAACGTGGGCATCACCAAGAATAATCCCCAGAACACACTGCCAATGGCTCCCCCAAGATCCGGACGCACCAGCGTCGTTAAACCTGTAATCATCAGCACAGCCGCTGGCACTAAGGTGGTCCGAGGGATCCGTTTCCCCAGTGAACGATTCTGCACAATATGAGCAATGCAGGAGAGACTAATGATCCAGATCAGTATGCGATTGAGATCCATGTGTGTGGGCAGACGACATCCTATCTACTGTCGCATCCCCACCGTGGAAGTGTCTCATCGACATCAGTGCAGATTTGGGAGTCGTGACGAAGTGGAGCGGTGAAGCTTGAGGTGATGTTAAGGCAGAAGGCGTGCACAAGAGTCCAGCACCAGGATCCAACGTCTCTCACCCGCCCAGGCCTGAGGATCCTAGAATCACGGCAACAATCTCCTCGGGATCCCACACTTGATCAGTATCGACGGTAATCACCTGCTCCCATTCATCCTCAGTAAAAGAGTCCCAAGCAGTGTGTTGATGCCCAATCAACTCTGGTGTCGCATCTGAAATATCTTGCTCATGCGCTAGGCGCTGACGAATACGCTCCTGTAATACAGACAATGGGGCCGTACAGTAAATCATCTGAACTGGGATCCCAACCCGCTGGCCCCAATCTAGGATCCGTTGCCGTCCGGCCTTACGACTAAAGGTGCCATCTAAAATAACCGTGTAGCCACGCTGAGTTAGTTTCTCACCTAAATCAATCAGACGAGCATACGTTTTCTCACTCATCTCCAAGCTGTATAGATCAGGCCCACCCTTCTCATACAGTGCAACGGATCCTAACTGTTTACGGACAGCATCCGACCGAATGTGAATGGCGTTTAGGATCTGTGCTAACTGTCTTGCTACAGTGCTCTTGCCGGATCCTGATAGTCCTGCCATCAGTAACAGTCGACCTTGCTTCGGCCGTGTGTAGCGCCAAGCTAACTGGTAATACTGGGCTGCCGTGTGCTCAATCTCAGCGTGCTCGGCTACAGATTGAAACGGCTCAGCTAATCGAAATGAAGTTACCTTAGCTCGAACATAAGCTTGTCGAGATAGATATAAAGGTAACAACACCAATCCTTCCCAATCACCTGTTTCTTCGAGATAAGTATTTAAGTAAACAGTCGCTAGATCAGACCGTCCGTTAGCATCCAAGTCCATAACCGTGAAGGCTACGTCATACATGACATCAACATTTCGAAAGGATGGATTAAACTCAATACAATCAAACAGCAGGATCCGATCCTCCCACCAACAAATATTCCGTAGATGTAAATCCCCATGACACTCACGGATCCGGTGCTGTTCTACACGTTGCTCAAACAAGCGTTGGTCCGACTGAAAAACATGATCTGTAAAGGCTTTAGTTTCAACCCATTGCTGTTGAGTTTGAGGACCATCACTATAGATTTTAGTCTGCTGATAATTCTCCTCAAATGCAGCTCGAATGGAATCAATAGTGCCAAATTCTCGAATGAACGGATCCGTGGCGGCCTCCCGGTGAAATTGAGCAACCCTCTGCCCCAACTGCCTCATCAATGCATCCGTTAACTCATCCCGTTTCAGCAGGGCACTAAACAGACACTGCTGCGGAAATTGACGCATTTTGACAGCCACTTCGATACACTCACCCGGGCCATTTAAGTAAATCCCCGTTGGATCCTTTGTAAACTCAATAACCCCTAAATACAGATCCGGAGCCCCTCGTTGGTTAAGACGATATTCCTCTTCACAGTAAAACCGTCGGGCTGCCAACGTTGAAAAGTTTAGGAAGCCAAAATCCACTGCTTTTTTCAGCTTGTAAGCATAGGATCCTGTCAATAGTACGTAGGCTGAGTGAGTCTCCAGGCACTGAATGGGCTCACTAACCTCATGATCATAGAACGTTGGATCCATTAGACGCTCAAGCAACTGTGAGATCGGGGCAGCAGAATTCATGAGAGATCCCTGTCATCGTTGTCCGCTAGGCTAACTTCTCCAGACAGCCCTGAGTAAAGCGGAACACATGCGGATTAGGCTCCAACAGTATTCCTATCTTGCAAAATGTTTCCGTAAGTTACAATTTCCTGATAATCCTCCAAAAATGCGAGCCCGACAGTTGACACCTAACTACCAAAACAGTAACAATGAATACAGAATCAAAGATCATATCTACCTGGCCAGTGATTTTTTTCGAGGCTGGGATATCCAGATGAAGTTCGACACCCTGTTGACTTCTCGGACAAGGCAGCTCTAAACATTAGCCCGGGCGACGTCAATTGACTCATTTCACTAGAGCAAATCTTGTTCGGTACCTCTGGTCAGGTGGAACAACTGCATTTAAGACTGAATATCAAGGGAGATTAGCGAATGAACTTGCTGTATCGGGGCGTTGACTGTGCCCATAACTCTTCAGTAGCTGAAGTAGAGCTGGATGGATGCTATCGCGGTCAAGCCTTTCACTGGCATCCTGTTTTAGCCAATCAACACTTTCAAGTATTGGCTGACCTTATCTATCGTGGCACTCAACCCCTGCATCAGATGGCCACCAGCACCAGAGAGACTGTTGATGCGGAGCAGGTTCAGGCCTTCCAGCCTCAGTCCGTTCAGCCTCTCAAAGACATTGAAGCGTTGCACCAACAGCACATTTTGGAGAAGCTTCAAATGCGGTTGCAATCAGCGAAGGCGCGGGGAGACCAACGTTTGATCAAGTTGTTGGAAGCTGAGCATAAGCAAATGGTATAGGCCTGATCCTTTCCCAGAAGCTTTGACTTAAACTCATTTGACTTAAACTCGTTTGACTCAAACTCAGTAGAGTGGTCCAGATCCTGCATTTGGGCCATTTTGTTGTTTAGGCCTGTCTCAGACTCAGAAAGTCTCACCTTGCTCCCTTGGAGTAGCCGAGCTAATTGGCCCGATTGAATTGGTCTAATTAAGCTAGTCTGATTAAGTTAGTCTGAGCAAACCGATCTGAACATATTTGTCTGGTAAATGGTGGGCAAGTCAGTTTATTCGTCCACAACAGCCTCGGATCCTGATGTCTCTGAATCAAGTGCTTCTGGCAGCACCTCCGGGAATAGAGCTGGATCCAATTGCGGTAGAAAGTCAAAAACAGGATCTGTATTATTCAATGGGCTAGACAACTCTGGATGAAGAGTCGGAAACTTGCGGTGCATCCCTTGCTCAGCCAGGGAGAAACTATTCGGATCCTGGGATCCTGGCTCCGGTCCAGTGGAAGGACTCGGTAAGAGAGAGGGACTCGGAGATGGATCCAGCGTGGGGGGTAATGGATCCGGTAACGGAGATGGAGTAGGGGGTGGATAGAGATCGCCTCGGACTTCTTGGGTTTGGGAAACCTGAAAAATAAGCCGAAAGGCTTGACCCGTAGCTCTCCTCACAAACTGTTCTAATAGGCTCACTTGCTTAGTTGTCACTGGCTCATTAGAACGGACTACCAAGATTACTTCAGGGGGATTGGGTACCCAATTAAATTGACTATCCAAGAGCTCAACCTGCTGGAAAGTCACTGTTCCCCGCAGCAGTGCTGTTCGCAAAGCTGTCTCAAGTTCAGCCTGCGCGAGTAATCGACTCAGACTAGCTCCTAAAGGCAGGGCCAACACCCCGACTAACCCCAGAGTCCAGAGTAACGCCGACCGTGCCTTATGAAACGGCGCATACCCCAACGCCAGAAACGTGAGCATAGATGCTAATGAAATACCGAGTAAATTGGTGGAGTAGAGCAGTAGAGCTCCCAAGCTAATCGCCCAATCTAATCGCGACAGTCCCAAACCCACGACGCAAACGGGGGGCATCAGTGCCACTGCAATGGCTACACCAGCTAAACTGTCTGCAATTTGGCGACGTACACGAGCATAGGTCCCCACCACACCTGCAGCTAGCGCTACACCTAAGTCCAGAAGGTTAGGCTGTGTGCGGGCCATAATTTCTCCTCCCCACGCCACATCAACCATCCACCCAATAACGCACGATACGCCAATTCCAACCCCTGTCCCCATCGCAATTGCATAGGATGAGGTCCGAAATAGTTTGATATTGCCCTCTAGAGCTCCCAGTGCAATCCCTCGAATCGGCAGCATCAGTGGTGCAATAATCATCGCCCCGATAATGACTGCGGCACTATTAGACAACAAACCCAGTGTCGCAATGACGCAGGAGCCTACCACTAGCACTAGGTAATTAGCGCTGAGGCTTGACTCGTAGAGTAGAGAATCCTGTAGGGCTGATAGTTCTGATTCGTTTACCCGAGGGATCCGTAAGGTCCTGAGCACCTGAACTCTAAGGCGTCGTGAGACAAGCCGCAGCATCAATGCAAGCCTCAAGCGTAATTGGTCTGAGTCTATCAAGGGGCGAGACCATTCTCAGTGCTAACAACCGCTCGATTCATGTTTCCCATGTCAACAACGACTCCACCTAAATCTGGTCAAGTGTCAACTTAGTCAAGTGTCAACCTGGTCAAGTGTCAATCTGGTCAGCCTGCTAGATGGGCAATCAATCTGATGGCGTACGTGATAGCTGTGTCGCGGTCAATCCCACTGCAAAACTTCGCTACCCCACGACAAAACCCTTGCTACGCAGGCCACAAAGAAAACTTTGCCATAAAGAAAGGTCGACCGAGGCCGACCCTGTACACTGAACGAAATCGAAGTGACAAACTAGTGAATTGGGAGAATCTGTTTAGATCGCTCCACACTATTTTTTCGATTACTGCGATTAGTAGTCGTAGTCACCCATGCCACCACCGGCAGGTGCCGCACTCTTAGGCTCAGGCTTATCCACAACAATGGCCTCAGTTGTCAAGACCATACCTGCGATAGAGGCAGCATTCTGTAGTGCCGAGCGAGTCACTTTAGCCGGATCCACGATCCCTGCTGCAAACATATCAGTGTATTCACCCACAGCAGCATCATAGCCTGTGTTGATATCTGACTCTTTGACTTTCTCAAGGACAATAGCGCCGTTCTGACCCGCGTTGTCAGCGATACGGCGGAGGGGCGAACCGAGAGCCCGAGCAACCAGCTGAGCACCACTCAACTCATCACTAGACAGAGTCTTGACTGCCCACTCCGTGCTCATGGGAATCAAGTGAGCCAGAGTAGTACCACCACCAGGTACGATGCCCTCTTCTACAGCAGCCTTGGTTGCGTTGATAGCATCCTCTAGGCGGAACTTGCGGTCCTTCATCTCAGTTTCAGTCGCAGCACCTACTTTGATCACAGCTACCCCACCCGAGAGCTTCGCTAGACGCTCTTGCAATTTCTCACGATCGTAGGAGGACTCAGTCTCATCAATCTGGCGACGAATTTGTTCACAACGAGCTTTAACGGCAGCTTCGTTACCATCAGCAACAACAGTAGTGTTGTCTTTGGTGATAGTGACACGCCGAGCAGAGCCGAAGGACTCTAGGCGAGCATTCTCCAACTTAAGACCGCGATCTTCAGTGATTACTTCACCGCCAGTCAATGTTGCTAGGTCCTCAAGCATGGCCTTACGACGATCCCCGAAGCCAGGTGCTTTAACCGCAGCAACATTCAAGACACCCCGGAGCTTGTTGACAACCAGTGTGGCCAAGGCCTCTTTCTCGATATCTTCAGCAATGATCAACAAAGGGCGACCAGAGCGAGCGACCTGTTCTAAAACAGGCACGAGATCTTGAACCAGAGTGATTTTCTTATCTGTGATCAAGATGTAAGGACTTTCGAGAACGGCTTCCATCCGCTCAGTGTCAGTGGCAAAGTAAGGGGAAATGTAGCCCTTGTCAAAGCGCATCCCCTCAGTCACTTCCAGCTCAGTCTGCATAGACTTGCCTTCTTCAAGGGAGATGACTCCTTCACGACCAACCTTATCCATGGCTTCAGCAATCATCTTGCCCACTTCTTCGTCGTTACCGGCAGAAATGGTTGCGACCTGAGCAATAGCTTTAGTGTCTTCCACAGGACGAGCGATTTCAGCGATTTGATCGACAAGGTAACGAACCGCTTTATCAATGCCACGCTTGAGGGAGATGGGGTTTGCACCTGCAGCAACATTCTTCAACCCTTCCTTGATCATGGCATGAGCCAAGACTGTAGCTGTGGTGGTACCATCTCCGGCAGCATCATTGGTCTTGGAAGCCGCTTGACGGATCAAAGAAACACCTGTGTTCTCAATGTGATCTTCAAGCTCAATCTCTTTGGCGATAGTAACACCATCGTTGATGATCTGAGGTGCGCCGAATTTCTTCTCAAGCACAACGTTGCGGCCTTTAGGACCTAAAGTCACAGCAACAGCCTCAGCTAGCACGTCCATACCGTGCTCAAGTGCCCGGCGGGCATCTTCATTGAAAATAATAGACTTAGCCACGTGTCAAGTCCTCAATGTATTCAAAGGATCCAAATTTTCAGTAGAGTCAGTTTGTTCAGCTCAAGCAAGTCTTCAACTCTTGGGTACAGATTCACGAAACCACCGTATCAATCCATGGTAATCAATTCACAGTATCAACGTGATTTCACAGGATCCTGCAACTCTCAGAAGACTATTGATCTCAGAAAGCTACTGAACAATAGCCAGGATGTCACGCTCAGTTAAGAGAACGTAGTCATCACCACCCAACTTGATTTCAGTACCAGCGTACTTAGAGTAGAGAACTTTGTTGCCTACCTGAACTTCAAGAGCAATCACGTTACCCTCATCATTCCGCTTGCCAGGACCGACAGCACTGACTTCGCCCACTTGAGGCTTTTCCTTTGCTGTGTCGGGCAGGAGAATCCCACCTGCAGTCTTCTCCTCTTGAGCTTCAACTTTCACCAAGACGCGATCGCCCAGTGGCTTTAAAGTAGATGCGTTAAGAGCTAATGTTGCCATGTTAAGAACCTCCGTGAAACGACAACACGAAGTCGTGTGAGTCTTTTGCTTATGGGTTGCGAGAGTGCTTTCACTAGAGGCCCTACATACATAGTCTGATCGACACAGTTTGACCTACACAACCTGGGAACCCCAGACCCCTGATCAACTGGAGCCTGAGTCCTAAGGTAAGTTAGCACTCTCACTAACTGAGTGCTAGTGTACCAGTGTTGTTTTTCTTCTGACAACCAGATGACTGAAATGAAGTGACTTTAAGTGGGTACGGATTCCTCTACTGGCAATAGTACGGTCTTACGATTGGATGTTTGTTCACAAAGTGGGGGAGATAGAGCCCTACTTCAAGTAACTACACTGGATGTAAATTTAATAAGATTAGGAATTGCCTTCAATTCAGTTAAAAACTCAACATCAAAAATAATGTAATACGAAAAAGGTCCAGCACTTATGCCAGACCAACAAGATAGTTGAGCGGGGAGAAATGGATCCTGATCACGAGTCAGGTCAGGATCACAGAACCGCTAATTTAGGACAACTTAGGGGTAGAGAATGTCTTTTCGGGGATCTCAGTGTACTCAGCCACCAGAGCCCGGAATTCCTCTCCATCCAGGGTTTCACGCTCAACTAGGGTATCGGCTAAACGATCCAACAACTCGCGGTGCTCAATCAAGATGGCTTTAGCTTTCTGATAGCAGCGGGAGAGGATATCACGGACTGAGTGGTCAATCTGAGCTGCAATATCTTCAGAGTATTCAGTCCGGTTAGACCAACCACCGCCCAGGAAGACTTCGTTGTTGGGGGAATCGAGCATCAAGGGGCCTAAGTCGGACATGCCATAGCGAGTGACCATCTGCCGCACCATATTGGTGTTTTGCTGCAGGTCATTGCTGGCCCCCGTAGTCGTTTCGGAATAGCCAAAGATAATCTCTTCAGCAGCACGCCCCCCAAAGCCGACGACAACACGGTCAATCAACCAGGAGCGACTGTAGAGACCACTATCAATCTGTTCTTCATTCGGGAGCTGTTGGGCAAATCCACCGGCACCGCTGGAGCGGGGAATAATCGTAACCTTGTTCAGCGGATCCGCATTTTCCAGTAAGGTCATTAGCAATGCGTGACCCGACTCGTGGTAAGCAATCAATCGCTTGCTCTTGCTATCCAGTAGAGGGGGTTTGGTTAAGCCAATTGTGATCCGGTCGATGGCATCATCAATGTCTTGGTTCGTAATGGCCATGCGCTGACGGCGGGCAGCAAGAATCGCGGCTTCGTTCAACAGGTTAGATAAATCAGCACCAGCAAAGCCCGGTGTCCGACGAGCCACAGCTTCTAGATTGACCTCATCGGCTAACTTCTTATCCCGAGCGTGAACTCGAAGGATCTCATGGCGACCCTTAAAGCTAGGACGGTCAACGGTGACCTGACGATCAAAACGGCCCGGACGCAGTAGGGCGGCATCCAAGACATCGGGACGGTTTGTTGCTGCAATGATGATGATGCCAGTATTGCCTTCAAACCCATCCATCTCGGTGAGTAACTGGTTTAACGTCTGTTCCCGTTCATCGTTACCACCGCCAATGCCGGCGCCCCGCTGACGACCGACAGCATCAATCTCATCGATGAAGATGATACAGGGAGCGTTCTCTTTCGCTTTTTTGAACAAGTCCCGGACGCGAGAGGCACCCACACCAACGAACATTTCTACGAACTCAGACCCAGAGATTGAAAAGAAGGGAACCCCTGCTTCACCAGCAATCGCCTTGGCTAATAATGTCTTACCTGTCCCTGGAGGACCAACAAGGAGGACACCTTTGGGAATTTTGGCCCCGACTGCTGTGAATCGCTCCGGCTTTTTGAGGAAGGTCACTACTTCTTGCAGTTCCTCCTTGGCCTCTTCAATACCAGCAACGTCATCGAACTTGATGCCTGTCTTGGCTTCCATTTGGAATCGAGCCCGAGACTTACCAAAGTTCATGGCTTGACCAGGTCCCCCTGAGGCATTGCTAGCCCGGCGCAAGAAGAAGAAGAGACCCACTAACAACAGGATCGGAATAATCAGGTTACCTAACAAGCCCAAGAGAGCAGCATTGTTTTGGGTGGGCACGACTTCCACATCGATCCCTTCTTCCGTAAGGGTATCAACGAGTTCAGGGACCGTGCTGGGGATCAGTTGCACCTTGAACTGAGTCGTACCAGTCTCTTGCTCGCTAGCAGTGACTTCCGCCACAGTATTGTTCTCAGTAAGACGGACGGCAGTGACTTGGTCCCGCTCGATGTAGTCCAGGAATCGACCATAGTCCATGTTGGCTCCGGGCGCTGCCTGGGCGCTAATGACGGATCCTTGCCAGAGACAGAATCCGATGGCGACAGCTGCTATGGCTTGAGTCAGGCGATATCGCCGCGTCGGTTTGGGAGAGTTGTCCATAGGTATGAGAGGCCGGTTGTTAACAGAAATACTTCATTAAACTTAACTTGTCAGCCAGGACCTTAACAAGCTTCGGAAGCAGGAGCATGGGGGAGAAAGGCTTGAATCTGGCGAGACAGCAGGGATCCAGAACACTGTTAAGGATCCAGAACTCTGAGAAACGAGTGGAGATACCGCCTAAGTTGCCTCAGCTTTGTCTAACCCGAACATCTTGACCCACATTTTGTCAGCCAGAGCGCTGGGAAGAGCCCGCATTAAGCTCAGTCCAAGTTTGCCGCCAGTAAACGCTGTGTAACGAGCAGCAGGATCCTTGTCTGTCATGGCTTGGAGAACAACCTCAGCAACCTGCTCCGAGGTCCAGGCAATACCACTAACGGAGCCAGCCATGCTTTCCATGCTATCAAGGACGACTTTGTAGGGACCTTCTGGATTGACAACGGCAGCGGTTTTCTCTTTAGCAACCTGGAAGAACTCAGTGTCAACAGGGCCAGGTTCGATGACACTCACGTGGAGGCCGAAGGGAGCAACTTCGACGCGAAGGGAGTCACTGAGAGCTTCAAGGGCATGTTTGGTGGCGTTGTAAATCCCGCTGAAGGGCATGGAGATTTGACCAGCAACAGAGCTGATATTAATGATGCGACCTTGGCGACGTTGACGCATGGAGGGGAGGAGGGCCTGGGTAAGGGTCAGAAGCCCGAATACATTGACATCAAATTGGTAGCGTACAGCGTCCTCAGCGATTTCTTCAACGGGTCCCATCTGACCGAACCCAGCATTATTGACTAAGATATCAACCGGACCAAAGTGACTAAGGGCGTGATCCGCTAGGGCTTTGACTTCATCCGTGTTCGCCATATTGGTGGGGACAATCAGGGCTTGGGATCCTTGTTTTTCGACGATGTCTTTGAGGGTTTCTAGGATCCCTTCCCGGCGGGCCGCGAGGACGAGTTTGGCTTTGTGGGTGGCGGCTTGACGAGCGATGGCTTCACCGATCCCAGATGTGGCTCCTGTGATGAGGATAACCTTGTTCTCTAACGACTTTGACATAGTTAAGTAGTTTGGTCAGGACATATCACTTCACATTGTGTCCTGTCGGTATCGCTTCGGGTAGGCTGCTTGGCGTTAAGGTCTGGGAAAAGTCTGCTGAGACACATCGGTCCTAGGTAATGGCTTTCCGTAGTAGATGGCTCTGGCCTCTTGAGCGCGGACTGGTCCATGAGTTTGCGGACTTTTTGGGACACAAGCGTATCCTTGGCAACATCACACTCTGTCCTGGTAGTGACTCAAAGGATCCTTACTGCATCCAAGGGGGGTGCTGAGCTGCGATCTGGGCAAAGACAGGACAACTCTCATCATGGGCGCCGGGCAGATACCCGATACTCATGAGAAACTCCCCTGTGATTTCGGGACCCGTGAATTTGAAAGTCTGCCTGAACAGTTTTACCCAGTCTGATTTCTGTAGCGGATGATGATGGGCTAGCCAAGCTGCAAAGGATCCATACTCGTGGTGAAGGGCAAGGATCCGTTGGGCATTAGTAATAGCAGCATTCACCTTTAAACGGTTCCGAATGATGTGGGGATCGTTGAGTAGCCGAACGCGATCAGCACCACCGTAGGCGGCTACTGTAGCAATGTCGAAGTAGTCATAAGCGTGGCGAAAGCCCTCTCGTTTTTTCAGAACCGTCAGCCATGATAGACCAGCCTGATTAATTTCGAGCACAAGGCGTTCAAACAAGAGGTTGTCCTCTTGAACGGAAAAACCATACTCGTGATCGTGATAGGGTCCATGGATGGGGTGGCCTGGGGCAAGTCGACAGTAACGGACGGAATCCGGCGCAGAACTCGTCATGTTATCCATCCTTGAGAAGAGTCTGAATGTGGCGGCGTACAAGATACCGTTGCTGATCAGCTGAATAGTGGTCTGGACAAATGACGATATCAAGGCCAATCCCGTCAACGAGACTGATGAGTGCATTGGCTTCAACAGCTATATTCAAATTGGCTCGAATGAACTGAGCGAGCTGTAATTCCTGCAATTCTTGAATTAACAAATGTCGCAACACATCATAGCGCTTGCGGTGCTCTTGGACTAATCGGTCCCGCCCGACAGAGTAGCCCAGGAATGCTACCCAAACCTTCCAATCTGCTCGGTCACGCTCCTGAAGCGGCAAGGCAGCCACGATCATATCCTCCAGCTTAGACAGACTGGGTGGCCCTTCAGCGCAAACCTTCATCTCGGCGAGAATAGCTTCAAAAATCTGCTCTAAGGCAAATAAGATTAACTCTTCTCTATCACGAAAGTAGTGGGTGACTACACCTGTGGAGGATCCTAGCTCTTGGGCAATCGCCCTCACACTAGCCCGATCTAAACCCTCACGAATGATCACCCGCCAAGCCGCTTCAACGACTTCTACCCTGCGATCCGCGTAGCTCATAATTCCCCTTAATTGCAGTCAACGGACATCTCGCTTGACAGACTATCACAACAGTTGTTATGTTTTCAAGTAAGGGAATATTACAACTGTTGTCACTTGTCATTTGACCGAAGGCGGATCATTCTCTGGCAAAATCGAAGTCAAAATCCCTAATTGAATTGAAGTTAGGATCCAGTGAATTAAAGGATCCTGATTTGAAGTTGTGTGAGCCCTTGTCGAAATTAGTGATGGACACAAGTTAATATGGATACAATGATGGATGAATTTCTGATGATGCGTTCTGCACAGCCTGACGACACGACCGGGCTGTTATCAGTTGCTGCCGCGACCGGATTATTTGAACCAGAACAACTCGGGACCCTCAGTGAGATGTTGGCGGATCACTTTCAAAACAAGGATCCATCCGAGCAAATGTGGATTACGGTCGATCGTGGAGGTCCTATCGGAGTCGCTTACATTGCCCGCGAGGCTATGACTCAGGGTACTTGGAATTTGTATCTTATTGCCATTCATCCTGATTATCAGGGTCAGGGCTACGGTACAAGGCTGATTCGCTATGTTGAAAGTCAGTTAGTCGCTGTTAGCGCGCGTTTACTTTTGGTGGAAACATCAGCAGATTTTGAGCAAGCTCGATCCTTCTATCGCCAGTATGGATTTGAAGAGGAAGCCCAGATCCGAGACTTCTATGCGGCAGGGGCTGATAAAATTGTGTACCGTAAGCTGCTCACTAGTTAGCCTTTGAGGTTCAAGTAAGAAGTCAAGTGAGAAGTCAAGATTGTGAGCCCGTTAATCCCTTGATTCTGGCTTTACCCAACAGGCGACAGCATGGTCTGGTGAGATGAATTCCAGCGGTGGATTAGATTCTCGACACGGATCCGTGACCCACTGACACCGAGCGGCAAAGGGGCATCCCACCGGATAAGCCAACAAATTAGGGGGCTGGCCTTCGATGGCCCGTAATCGGTTTGGCGTGCGTCCGAGACGGGGAATACTCTGCATCAGCCCCTGAGTATAGGGATGTCGAGGATTGCGATACAAAGCTCCAACCGTTGCCGATTCTACAATTTGCCCCGCATACATCACTAGGATCCGGTCTGCTATGCCAGCGAGTAACGCCAAATCATGCGTAATCCAGATAACTGCCATACCTAGTGCCGTTCGCAATTGTTTCACCAAAGCGACAATTTGAGCTTGAATCGTGACATCTAGAGCGGTAGTGGGTTCATCGGCGATCAGCACCTGTGGGTGGCACGACAACGCCATCGCGATCATGACCCGTTGACGCATCCCGCCAGACAGTTGATGTGGGTACTGATGGATCCGTTGGGTCGGTGCTGGGATCCCGACTTGAGCTAGCCAGTCAATGGTTTCTTCTTGAGCCTGAGCTGCTGGTCGCTTCAAATGTAATTGCAAAGCCTCTGAAATTTGGCGCCCAATGGTTAAAACAGGATTGAGGGAGGTCATTGGATCCTGGAAAATCATGGCAATTTGTCTGCCTCGGATCCGGCGCATTGCTGAAGGTGGCAGTTGACTAAGCTCTTGATCATGGAGCCAAATCTCGCCCTGCTTGATCCTACCTGTTGAGGGTAGCAGTCGCATTACTGATAACATGGTGACGCTTTTGCCAGATCCAGATTCTCCAACGATACCGAGAGTTTCACCGGGTGTGACATGGAGAGTGACCCCATTGACAGCATGGATGCGGCCATATTGGGTATGGAAGTGGGTGTGAAGATCCTGGATACGAAGATGAGTTGAGGACATGGGTATCAGTCAAGCTGAACAAAAGAGCCGTAAGCTATGGTAGTAGCCAGGTCATAAGAGCCAGGTCATGAGAGCCAGGACGTAAAGACTAGGTCATGATAGCTAAGTCATGATAAGACTCCCGTGATGGTGAACCATATACCAGTGGGTGCCCATATTTTCAAAGATATTGGTTGCTAGGGTAATGGAGTCAAACCGGCGGCGACCAATCACTTGGGTTACGGTTTCCGTGAGGATGACATAGCCTATGCTATCTGTCGCTTCAACTACGATAATCTCAGGTTCAATTTCAATGTAATCGGCGGCTTGAAATATTTTGTCCCAAGACTCTCGAATCGCAGGCCACCCTCTCAAAGTATCACGACCAGGATGGATGCAAATGCTGGCAATCCCCTGAGACCATACTTGAGTCATAGCATCTAAACTGCGCTTTTCAAAGGCTCTGTAGAAGGTTTGGTTGGCTGCCAGTACAGCATCTTGGTCAGGGCTCATGAGACGTTTCCCCGCTAGGTCGAATTTGAGGGATCAAGGCAGGATCTAGCTGATCAATCCTAGCAGGGGTGAGATGGTGTAACTGAGACAGGATCTGAAAGTTAGCATTGACTAGAGCATCGATATCAAGGGCAGCATAAGTGGGTTGATAATCGCTCAGCTTGGAACTCCCTTCACCTAACAAGGTTACACACCCACGCCAATTGCGATGGGACAGATGATAGTAAGCTACCGCCGTTTGCAATAACCCTTGATAAAATCGACGCTCGGGATCCAGTGCCTCCATCCACAGAGCTTCTAATGTATCGTGACAGGCGTAAAACTCGCCCGTATTAAACTGGTGCACCGCTAAGGGTAAAGAAGGCTCCATAGTTAGGCCCAAGTAGACGTAGGTACAGGGAACGGCCAACCCGTCCACAGGCTCCCAGTGTACTCGCTACCAGACTGGAGCTTGACCCTTTACTTGTAGTTCTAGCAGAGTCCTGGCAGATAGTCCTGGCAAATAGTCCTGGCAAATAGCCTAGCGGACCCGGAGCACATAGCGGCGGGGCTCATCATCGTCGAAACTAGAGGCTTCCCGAGACACCAAGACTTCGTAGTTGCCAGCAGGGATGATGCCTGTGACGCGGACAATAGATTCGTCTGCATTGACCCTGAGCTCAGCTGGGGAAATATTGATATCAGGACCCTGGCTGGGGACACGGATGAAAAAAGGTGGAAATGTTTCCGCGTTAAAGCCCACGGATTCACCCGTCAACTGAAAGGTGACCGCATCCTCGCCGGGTTCAGTTGTGAAGAGTAGATTGATGAAGCCAGGTGTTACCGTAGTAAAACGGTAGATTTCTTGATCTCCAGGGGAAATCCTGTCACTAAAGACACCTATAAAAGTTGAAACCAAAAACGATGTGGAGTCCGTGGAGGCAAGCTCAGGGGGGACTTCAGATACAATAGTGGTCTCTGAAGGGAATAGGCTAAGCGCGGTTGGGATGCTGTTTGCACATCCTACTAAGGGCAAGAGCAAACCTCCCAACCAAATGAGGGCACGACGGCTGTTGAACATGGAACCTCCCGAATGTGATGAGTCTGGGTAGGACAGTTGAGGCATCCGGATCCTAGATAGAGCAGACAACAACTGGATGCAGCAATCATTGATGAAAAGACTTTAGTACAACTGTCAGTGCCTGTACAGAGACATGTCATGGGGCCGTAACCTTGGGTCCTGGCAAAATCACGAGGCTTTGGCTATCACTAGACTGAAGAACGAGATTAAAGGATAGGTCAGCAAAGGACGGACCTCAGCCCGCCTGTGTACTACGCATGGGAAATAGGGGGGGTGGGAAATAGGGATGCAAATAGAGATGGAAGTAGTGGCATAAGCTTTGGGCCTAGCCGCTTGTCAGTTTTATCGATTGTTGTGTTCAAACTGCGGTTGCATCTAAGCTGCCGTGGCAGAGTTCGTTCGCATGGCTAAGTTGAGTTCAAATCGCTGACCAGGTTGAGGGGTTTGTACCCGAGTCGAGAGATTGGCGTTCTGGCAGTCTGTTTGAACTTGATCAGCATTGCCCTGGGCATTGAGGATGTTGATCAGGATCCCTTCATACTCAGTTGTCTTAGCATTAGCCGTGGGCACCATTACCTGAGGCTGAACCCACTGGGCCACTTCCACAGCGGTGTCTCCACGCAGGATTGGCCCTAGCACAGGGAGTGACAGGGTGATCATCGGTGCAATCACTACATCAATAGGAGCATACTGTCTTAATTGACTGGTGTGGAACCCATGAGGTTCATAGTAAAGAGTGTGGTTGGTGTCGTGGTCCGTCAATAGATAGGCGTTTTCAACTAGCATGGGTCCAATGGGAGCCCCCGGGAAAGCCCGAATCTCAAGGGCACCGAGCCGATGACTTTGCCCATGCTCTAGCGTTGTAATTTGGTTGTAGCCTAGCTCTTGAACAACTGGGGTGGCATTTGGAGAGGCAATAACGGAGATGGATCGATCCAAGGCTTTTAAGGTTTCGGGATGTGCATGATCTTCTAATCCTTGAGATAACAGAATCGCATCAATCGCATCGGGAATAGGAACGGGTGTCTGCCGGGTGCCTTTGAATAACCAAGGGAGGTTACCGAATACTAGGGATCCAACTAACCAAGGATCAAGCAGGATCCGTTTAGATCCCATTTCGATTAACCAGGAGTTGTTATCAAACCACGTTAAGTACATAAGGAATGGCGAGGTAAAGAACGACAAGTGTCTCAAAGTGTCTCAGTCTTAGACCGAATCAGATAATGGATCCGGCCAGATGAGACAAGTCACTTCTTATTGTAAACAATCTGTAACGCAGGTTGACTTGACATGAGATTATCTCGACACCGAGGAATGCTGGGTGGAGCATAGGGTAACTAAATCTTCAGTCGAGTAGCAACTGAGTTGGATCAAGCGGGAGGCTAGTAAAATTTGAATTAAACGACGCTCAGGTTGCACTGACAACTCTGTGGCCGCTAGGGTGAGAAGCTGATGCACTTTCATGATGGTGAGGGCTTCGAGTTGGCCGCGTTCTGACCATTCGAGCGAGGGACCCAATCCAAGCGCCCGCCCCGTAGATAAGAGTGTGGCTTCATCCAAGTCTTGTAGGAATGTGAGCAGAGCTTGATCCGTAGAGGCATTGACGTTAGCCGGATCCTCAAGATCAGCTAATGCCTGGTCTGATGGGGGAACGAGCTTGAAGGTGTGGGACCACAGAGGGCGAGAGGAGCCCCAACGGAGACCGAAGAGGCTGACCGTTTGAATGGCGTCTGGAGATAACGATAAGAATGATTTCTCTAAAATCGGGGCAAGCTTGGCTTTGGGTGGTAGCATTTTAGACTGCAGAGCAATCTTAAGGATCCCTTCTCGTAATTCGGCTTTGGCAATGATGCCCTTGGGCTGCAGGGAATAATTCATCATCTGGGTGATGGCGACTGGGTTTCCAGCTTTGGCTTGCTGGCGGAGGCTAACAGATGACATAACTACCACCCCCATGTACCAGGACCACCTTTGAAGGGCCCCACGACGTTGGAGGTAATCCAGCCGCTATAGAGGTTACCATCTTGTGGTTTGACGACTTCACCATTGACGGTGCAGCGATCCATGGGACCGGCGTAGAACCCTAGATAACCACTAACAGGCTCATATCGAGGATCCGAAGGCTTGGCATAGCTCCAGACGGCATTCTCAGCATGTCGGGATCCTACTTTGACGGTGTAGTAGGTGGCGATGCCTTTGAACTCGCAGAAGGTTTGCCGATTGGACCGTACTAGGTAGGTCATGTTGACATCATCAGGCGGTATCACATAGGTGGGGGGATGCGTGGTCTCCAGGATCCGCCAAGTGCGGCGACTATCTACAATAACTTCGTGGTTGAATACAATTTGAATGTGCTCTGTTGACGGTTCTAGTCGAGGGGGCCGAGGGTAGTCCCAGACGGATTCTTGACCAGGCTGCGGTTCAATGCGAGGAGGATACATGGTGAGGACCTATCGAAGGAAAGTCAGGTCGGGAAAGGATCCTACAGATTCAAAACCCTACAGATTCAAAACCCTACAGATTCAAAACCCTACAGATTCAACCCTACAGATTCAAAACCCTACAGATTCAAAATGAAAAATGGGTAAACTCCTGAAGGATCCGAGCAGACGTTAGCTTTCAGCAATAGTGATAGATTTAATGGTGACGGGGTTAGAGGGACGGTCTTGAGAACCCGTGGGAGCTGTAGCAATGCTATCGAGGACATCTTCCCCTTGAGTTAATTTGCCGAAGATGGTGTAGTTGGGGGGGAGGGGATAGTCTTGATGCATGATGAAAAACTGACTACCGTTGGTGTTAGGACCGGCGTTAGCCATAGCAAGAGTGCCACGAGAATAGGGACGAGCAACAGTTTCGTCATTGAAACGATAGCCAGGTCCACCTCGCCCAGTGCCTGTCGGGTCACCACCCTGGATCATGAAGCCTTTGATCACACGGTGAAAAATAACATCCTCGTAAAAGCTATCGCGAGCCAGAAACACAAAATTATTGACGGTATTAGGCACTTCACTGGCAAAAAGGTCAGCAACTAGGGTTCCAGCGGTGGTTTCAATGGTGGCTGAGTAAGACTTTTGGGTATCAATCGTGAGAGTGGGAGGGCTAGAGTAAGATTTCATAGATTAGACGCTGTGGAATGGCTATGCCGGTATTCTAATCACCGTGACGGATCCTGACGCGAATATAGCGGTATGAAACAGAGTGACTAAAGTTATGCTGCCGAGTGTAGGGAATTGTAACACGGATCACATTTGCCTCCGTGGATCAGATCAGAGTTTAGTGTAGGCAATCACCTCAGGTGAGGGATGGGGTAGCGACCCGCTTGTTCAACCAGCAGGATTAGGCTCCCATCGCCGAGTATCTCTTCAAACCTTCTCGCCATAGCCATCGATTAATCAGGAGGCAGAGGATAAACCAGCCCATAGGAACGCTGAATGCTTGCACCCTATTCACGTCAATCCCAACGAGGAAATTAGCTGGAATATTTAGTAAGTACGGAAATGGAGTCCACATGACCAGAGCTCGTAGCGTTGGTGGAAACACTTCCAAAGGAGCAACAAGACCTGAGAGAAAAATATAGATCAGAAACCAGGCTTGTTCTAACGCAGCTGCGCGTTCAGTCCAAAAGGCAGCTAGGGCAAACGTGTACTGGATCCAGAATCGAAGCGCAAAGGCAAGGCACACTGATAAAAAAGCTAGGATCCATTGCATCAAAGTCGGGATCCAGAAGGCTTGGGGATAGAGGAGAAAAAAGATACCAACCAGGATAAAGACGAAAGGTAATCGTGCCCACCGTTCTCCAATATGTGACATTAAATGATGCCAGACCGGATCAATGGGCTGTAATAGTCGAGCGGATAATTGCCCCTGAACGACTTCCTCTTCAAAGTCCCAGATAACCCAAACAATCGAAAACTGCCGCACGAGGAACACCGCGAGAAAATATTGCGTAAACTCTAGGGCTGAGAGCTCAAAGGATCCTTCCTGAGCGGCTTGATTCCATACTCCCATGAGGATAATAGGTAAGGAGCCGGATAAGACCCATAAAATTAGTTCAGCACGATACTCCACCATGTACGCGTAATAAACAGTGAGCATGGTAAAGACGCGTCGCCAGAAATAAGTCATGCCACCTGTCCTGTACTAAACACTCGACTAATCACTTCTTCAATAGGAGGATCCGTAACGATTAAATCAACCACATCTAGCTCATCTAGTAATCGGGTTAGGATTCGGGTGAGTTGCTCTCGTTTGATGAGTAGGCGTGCAGATTGGAGTGGAGTGGATCCGTCTTCAGGGTTGAGATCACCAAATGCAGACAATTCTGTTCTGGAGTAGGGGCGGGCAAGTTCAAGTTTGACTTCACGATAGGGGGCAAATTGGTTCAGCAGACGGTCTAGATTATCGTCGAAAATAAGTTTACCTTGGTAAATCAACAGGACTCGTTTGCATAAGGCCGTAATATCAGCCATGTAGTGACTAGTGAGGACGATGGTGGCTTGATAGCGCTGGTTATACTCTTTCAAAAACTGGCGAACACTGACTTGGGCATTAACATCTAATCCAAGGGTAGGTTCATCAAGAAATAGGACATCGGGATGGTGGAGCAGAGCAGCCATGAGTTCGGCTTTCATGCGTTCCCCCAATGAGAGTTTGCGGACAGGTTGATTAAGTTTGCCTCCCATGTCCAAAAGGTCAGTCAGTTCCGCAACACGTGCTTTGAAATCAGGATCTGGAATGCGATAGACAGCAGCATTAATGCGTAGGGATTCGTAGGTGGGCAGGTCCCAGATGAGCTGTTGTTTCTGGCCCATGACTAACGTGATCCGACTGAGGAAAGCATCCTGGCGGTGATAGGGAATGGATTCGGCTACAGTAACTTCGCCTGAAGAGGGATGAATCAACCCGGTGAGCATTTTGAGCGTTGTGGTTTTGCCCGCGCCATTGGGTCCTAAGAATCCCACAATCTCACCGGGTTCAATATCAAAAGAGACAGATTCAACCGCGTGGATATGGCGATAGGTCCGGCGGAAGAAATGTTTGAGAGTGCCTGCTAGCCCAGGATCCTTGACCGCAACGGGGTAAATCTTGGTGAGGTCTTTGACATGGATGGCTGACATTGCAAACGGATCCTGGGGAGCCTTCTTAGGATATCAGGTGAGTTCGGTAGCTAGACTGCGCCAATCCGTGCTGATGTCCACTGCTGTTCAATGCATTAACGCGACTGATACTGAATAAATTGCCGCTCATCATTCAGCAGAAAGAGGGTATCGGGTGGGGGATCTGATAGTGACAGTGCTTCACTGTAGGTTTTGTCAAAACCGCTAACTTCCCAAAACACCACTTGATTGACGACTCGACTACCATCAGTCCAGAACTGCCCTTGGTCGGCGATGGGATCCGACTGCCGCTCATACGATTGACCTGCAAGTTGAAATTGATCCGGTAATCCATCTTGAAGGGTAAGGGGCTCAAGATCTGGTTCCGTTAATGGATCTGGCTCAGCACGTTCGAGTGTCGGGGCTTGATCGGTTGGGACAGGATCCTGTTGAGCTAGTCCCGAGCCCGGCCAGAACGCTGACAGTGCAAGTCCCAAAACGAGATTCGCTTGTTTAATCCACCTAGCCATAATCCATATCCTGCTAAGAGCCTTATCATTACGGTACCGTATTCCCCTCGATCTTCCAGCAGTTAACCCATTAATCTACGCTCAATAGCACAAAAGTCGAGTGTCTCCAGACATGCTCACACTAACGGTTTGGGGTAGGGTCAACAGAGGTGTTTCGGTTGCATTCTATGCCTCAGTTCTCTCGATATGGATCCCTGACTGTGCTGTGCGGCTTGGGCATAACTGGGATCCTAACTGCCTGCGGTGGAGGGAGTAGTACACCAGCCAGTCCCCCCCTTGCGCTAGCGAGTCCTACCCCACTGCCCGTGCCTACCTCTCCTTCCACGCCGCTTGCTGACCTACCGGATCCAACCCCAACCGCAAGTGCACCCAGTCCGTTGCCCCCAACGCTTGCCCCAACGTTATCTGACTCCGTAACACTCCCCCTCTTTGTTCGTACCCTACAACTGGGCTCTACCAGCCTCAAACTCCTGGGTGTTCAAGTCAACGTGGCTGGAGAACCGGCTGAGCTATTGCTGGACACAGGATCCTCTGGCCTGCGCATCTTTGCTAATGCTGTTGGGTCAGACGGTCTTCAACGCACAGGAGAACAAACACAGGCTGAATTTGGAGATGGCACTATCTATGATGGAGAAATAGCTCTAGCTCCTGTTCAAATTGGATCCATTGCCACCGAGCAAGCGATTCGGATTCAGGTAGTCGATACCGTCACCTGTTCACCTAGCGCTCCAGGTTGCCCCGGCCAGAGTGGGTTCAGCAGCTTCAGCACAGCAGGGTTTTCAGGAATTCTAGGCGTCTCAATAAACGCTCGGACCTCAAATCTTGAACTCTTTAGTCCACTCACACGCTTACCGGGAAATTTGGACAGCGGCTACATCATCGAGACCGGTGGCTTCAATGCAACCCAGGGATCCTTTATACTGGGCTTAACTTCCACCAATCGAGCTCGTTTCAATGAAGCACCTCTCCCTCAGCGCGTCTCAACTCAAACAGGTCAACTCGCAACTTTCAGTGATGGGACTCCAATCTGGGCTGATGCAGCTCTGCGACCAAGCTACAGGATTGATGCCCCAAACTTAGCGCCTCTGATTGAAGACGAGGCTAGCAGCACTCTCTTCGACACCGGCAGTTCTGATATTACACTTGAAATCAATCGATTTGAAAACAGTTCCTTTATCTTAAGCCCAGGTGTTTTCTTTCAAGCCCTTCTCCCATTACAGTTTAATTATGCCTTTCAAACGACTTCACCTTTGATACCAGGGCTAGACCGAGTATTTGTCTCTATTCGACCGGGTCGGGATCCGTTGCAGATCCTGGGTATGCCCTTTTTCTTCGAGTTTGATACGCTATTCGACAGTGAGGAAGGATCCATTGGCTTTAGTCAGCGATAAGCGGTTATCTATATTCAACTACGATCCAACGTATCGATCTCTACGCCTGATTTAATCCTCAACCGGGCCCAACTCCGCTATGACAGATATAGGTGAAACGGGTAAACTTCAATTTCTGTCAAATGGCATTGACTCAACTCCCTGATTTACACCTGTTCAGACACCGAGGACCCAAGAATCATGTTGATATCTCGCTTACCTCTCAAAACAATAGCTCTATCCCTACTTACTACAGGTATTTGGATGACCGGATCCCTCCCCGCTACTGCCCTGGCACTGGGAGACACAATTGAGTCTGACCGCATTGCTCTGCTTGAAGTAGAACCTTCAACATCAGGTTACCGTACAATCCAAGACACCAATGGTTCTGAAACCATTACAGCCACCCTCAATGACGAGAACCGCGTGTTCGCCTTGCAAATCCGAAGTGAGTCCGATGCAGCACCGGATCCGGCTGATTATATGGGGGAGTACACCGAATTCACACCTGAAACCGTTTCTGTGATTCCGCTTCGCGGCCGGGTCGTCCGTTATGAGCAGGAGGGTCGCAGCGCAGAATGGCGAGTATTCGGAATGAGTGGTCGCTTCTCTGTTCAAGCGGTCAGTTACGATCTCGCCCCCGAGGATGCCATGGATCCCTACCAAGCGGGTCAAGGATCCTATTAGCGTGTTTGCTGCCGGTTATGCCGACGTTGACGTTGGCGATTTTCTCGTCGGAGCCGGCGTTGGGGCGTGAGACTCATCCAACAATAGGGGCAGGCAATACCCACCTCGTAATGCGGGGAGGCGAGATCCTCAGAAGATAAGGGGTGGCCACACCCATAACAAATCTCATGATGACCTTCATCTACCCCGTGCTGCACCGCAACTCGTTGGTCAAAGACAAAACACTCTCCCTCCCACAAGCTGTCCCCTGGAGGCACCTCCTCAAGGTATTTCAGGATCCCTCCCTTGAGGTGATAAACCTCCTGAAATCCTCTCTGGAGCAGATAGGATGTGGCTTTCTCACACCGGATCCCCCCTGTGCAGAACATTGCGATTTTCTTGTGTTGAGTAGGATCGAGGTGAGTCCTAGCATAGTCCGGGAACTGTCGAAACGAGTCGGTCTGGGGGTTAATTGCTCCTCGAAAGCTCCCAATGTCCACCTCATACTGGTTCCGTGTGTCAATGACTACAACCTCAGGATCCATCAACACTTGATTCCACTCAGACGGCTCCACGTACTGCCCGACCTGCTGAGATGGATCTACCTCAGGACAACCTAGTGTCACAATTTCTTGACGGACTTTGATCTTGAGGCGACCGAACGGTGGGGACTCAGCTGTTGCCTCTTTTGTATCAAGATCACTGAACGCAGGAGTCTGGCGTAGGTGAGTAAGAACGGTGTCAATAGCAGAACTAGACCCGGCAATCGTGGCATTAATGCCTTCGTGGGCTAGAAGAATGGTGCCTCGGATCCCTTGAGTTTGACAGAGCTGTAACAACTGCTCTCGGTAAATATCAGGATCCTGAAGGAGCACAAACTTATAAAAGGTAGAAATAATATGCTCCATGATTACATTTGGCTGTACGAGGTGCTATCCTAATATAGCCGCAGGAAAGATTAAGGTGCGGTTAAAACTTGGGGGTTTAGCTCAGTTGGTAGAGCGCCTGCTTTGCAAGCAGGATGTCAGCGGTTCGAGTCCGCTAACCTCCATTCAGACTCAAGTCCCAGAAATGGAGACTTTTTAGTGCTCACAGGGGTTTTGGAGTTCCCGCCACTCAGCGCCCGACTAAACCACACCTCTATCTCTTCGCGATTGGCGTCCGGCAACGTGCGCGCGGTCTGGGGATGGGTGGCCGCCTTTTGGATCCTGTTCTGACGACCTGCGACGATCGCGGTGAGGCGGTGTACCTCGAGAACTCAAACCCGGCTAATCACGGTTTTTATTCATCTCGTGGATTTGAGACTGTAAGCGTTTTTCAGGTGTCGAAGCACGCTCCCAGTGTCGAGGCCATGTGGCGCAATCCGCGTAAGTAGCGGAGAGTTAATACACCCAATTCAAGCGAACAAATGCAGACAAGAGGTTGACCTCTTAAAGTAGTCTAAAGCTGCCTGAAACAGCCTGAAGCAGCCTGAAATAGTCTAAAACAGTCTAAAACAGGCTGAAGTCAGTCACTTGAACTTAAGGAGTCGCAACAATGAGTGAATTTCAGCCCTGGGTTACCCCACTCCACCGGTCCACAACAGAACCGTTGTCCCAAGGAGGGTGGATCGAGTACGAAGACTTTCCGCCAACGATTGAGGTGATGGGTTCTCTGCTCTACACCCTGTTTCAAGAGCGCTGGGCTGAGGTGCAGTTGGGGCATGTCGTCGAAGGGAGCGTCCTGGAGTTGGAATTCACTCAGCCCCCTAAAATCTGTCTGATCTATGACGGGTATCTCACCGTTGTGACAGAAGCTTGGCACCTACATCTCTGTGTTGAAGTTCATCAAGGGGGTCCACTTCAGAAAACCCCACCTGACCTTCAAAAACAGCGCTTAGTCAGCCGAGGCAGTCTTTACCGCCGGTTCAATCAAGAGGGCCAACCTCGCAGCTGGGGGATCCAATTCTGGAACGGATCCGGGGAGCAGATGATGACGTTGTTTCTCCCCAACCCTTTCGTGGGAGCGGATGAAGATCTCCTTCCTGAAGGCAAGCCACAGTTGGAAAAGCTCGGCCTCTACGAAGAGTTACGCCAGATCTACATCCTCGGTCATCGTCCGATTCCCTTCTCTGATAATCCGTTGAAGCGGCCCTATCTATCCGTGTGTCGCTCTGGCCGGTGTCTACCGTCGCGTCAATGGCAACCCGTCTATGATGCCCTTGTCGATGCGGTCCAAACGTCTGGTTTAGCGGTTGAAGTGATGACATCTGGTTGTTTAGAGGTGTGCAAATTAGGCCCCGTCGTTTTCTCGTCTCAGGAGTCCACTTGGTATACCCGGGTGACTCCAGATGTCGCTCGTCAGATTGTGCAATTGGATCTCATTGAAGGTCATAAAGTGACAGATCATCTCTATCCACCGATTGGTTGACCATGACTACTCTGCTGATCAAAAGTCTGAAAATCCTGTCAGTCACTCTGCTCCTGGTGACCACATCCCCGGTTCAACGCCCCGTCCCAGCCGCAACACCCCCCTGTCTGCAAGACTTTCAACCGGAGACGGATCTCTTTCCTGATAAGGCGACATTTCAATACGCCGAAGGGGTCACCGTTGAATATCACAAGTATTACAAAGTTGTCAGGATCCTGACTCCCTGGCAAGATGCGGATCAAGGGTTCACGTCTGTGCTGGTGCACTGTGGCGCGCCGCCGCCGAGTGGCTATGACCCGGCGCAAATCATTACCATTCCCGTTCAACGGATTGTCACCCTATCCACCACCCATCTCCCTCTGTTGGAATCTCTTGATCAACTCGAGGCCCTAGTCGGCGTCAGTGACACTCGTCTCATTAACTCCCAGGCGGTGACAGAACGAGTGCAACAAGGATCCATCACCCAAGTGAGTCAAGGGGGCACCCTGGATTTGGAGCAAGTCTTGAATGTGGATCCTGACCTGGTGATGGCGTTTGGAAGTGGGGATCGAGAGCGCGATGTTCATCCTCAACTTCTCGCGGCTGGGCTACCCGTTGTGTTGAATGCCGAGTACATGGAAACCTCACCGCTGGGACGAGCCGAGTGGTTGAAGTTTATGGCCCTTTTCTTGAATCAGGAAGCTGAGGCTGATGTCATTTTTGCCGAGGTTGTTCAACAGTATGACGCGGTGAAAGCTCTGGTGTCTGGTGTAGACAATCGCCCCACCGTGATGACAGGAGCCCCCTTTGGTGGCACATGGTACGTGCCGGGCGGTCAGAGCTATGCGGCTCAGTTTCTTGCGGATGCTGGGGCTGATTACTTGTGGTTGGAGGATCCGGCGGCGGGCAGTTTAACGTTAAGTCCTGAAGTTGTTCTAGAGAGGGCCATCCAGGCGGATGTCTGGCTCAACGGGAAGCAAGATTGGCGCAGTCGGGCAGAGATGCTCAATGAAGACCAACGGTATCAAGATTTTCAGGCCTTTCAAACGGGTCAACTCTATATCCCCAACGCCCGCTTGAATGAGTTTGGAGGCAATGACTACTGGGAAAGTGGTCTGATGAATCCTCACTTGATCTTGTCTGATCTAGTCCGGATCCTTCACCCGGAGCGGCTCCCCGACCATGACCTCGTTTACTATCGGCAGGTGGATCCATGACGGCCATTACCCTGGCTCAGATGACCGACACCCATCTGTTGAACACGCCAACCGCTCACCTGCGAGGGTGTTGTACCTCGAAGACGCTGCACCGGGTTCTCCAACAGGTCCGGTCTGAGTCAGTGCAGGGACTTCTATTGACGGGCGACCTCGCTGATCAAGGATCCTCTGCGGCCTACGTCCTGCTGCGTGAACTACTAGCGCCCCTGCAAATTCCTTGTTATTGGATCCCTGGTAATCATGATGATGTGCAGGCCATGACACTGGCATTGGCACAGGATCCGTTTATCCCGGATAACAGTATTCGGGTGGGCCACTGGCAGGTGATTTTGCTCAACTCGGTCCTCCCAAACGCCCCTTGGGGAGAAGGACGGCTGAGTGCTGATGAACTCTCTAGATTAGACACTGAGTTGCGCCACAGCTTCGGTCCCACACTGATCGCATTGCATCATCACATTCTCCCCACTGGCATTGATTGGCTCGACCAGATTCAGTTACACAATTCAGCGCAACTATTGCAACTTGTGGCTCAATATCCTCAGGTCAAACTTATCGTCTCTGGTCATGTTCATCTAGCGTCTCATCACGTGCAACACCAGACACACATCTACACAACACCCTCCACAGGCTTACAGGTTGTTCCCCAAGCCAACACTCCCGATCACTTGAACTGGCCAGGGTATCGGCTGATCACTCTTTACCCAGATGGAACACATCCCTCGTGTGTACGCCGTTGCGCTGCTCCTGACTCATGGAAAGTCATTATGACTGGATTCAATCTTAATAACGCTGAAGTTAATGCCAATGAGACTGAAGTGGATCCTGTTAATGCCGCAGTAGATCCTGTGAACGCTACAGTAAATCCTTTTAGTGCTGAAGCTATTGCCGCTAATGCCGAAGCAAATGCTCCGAACGCTAAAGCAAATGCTCCGAATGCTAAAGCAAATGCTCCGAATGCTGAAGTATATCCTTTTAAATTAAATTCACTTGTTCAGTCAGACGTTCATCAGGGACTTATGCTGATTTGACGCGACCAATAGGAATACACATTGGCGTGTTTGTCACCGGATCTGGGATGATTCGGCAGTCTAGATCAAAGACATGGCGCACCATGTCCACCGTGGCCACTTGGGCTGGGGATCCTTGTGTCACGACACCGCCATCACGAATAGCCACGAGGTGATCGGAGTATCGACACGCTTGGTTGAGGTCGTGAAGCACCAGTACGATTGTGCGTCCCTGCTGTTGATTCAGTGAACGAAGCAGGTCCAACACTTCAATTTGATGGGCAATATCGAGAAATGTCGTGGGCTCGTCTAGCAGTAGTAGAGGCGTATCTTGGGCCAATGCCAAGGCAATCCACGCTCGTTGCCGTTGCCCTCCGGAGAGATGAGTGAGGGGCCTAGACGCTAGAGCTTGCAAACCGGTTGTGTCAAGGGCCTGTTGGGTCAGTTGCTCATCTTGGTCTGACCACTGTTGCCACCAGCGTTGGTGAGGGTATCGCCCTTGAGCCACTAATTCTTTCACCGTGATGCCTTCGGGGGCGGTCGGTCCTTGAGGTAGCACCCCCAATCGCGTCGCAACGGTCTGGGTGGATAACTGCTGAATGTCTTTACCCTCTAGCAACACCTGCCCTTGGCGGGGGGACAATAGACGAGCCAGCCCTTTGAGAATGGTGGACTTGCCGCATCCATTAGGACCCACTAACGTAGTCACCTGCCCTTCTGGAATTGAAAGTGTCAGGTCATCGATGATGGATCGCCTCTCGTAGGCTAGGGTTAACTGCTGAGCGAGTAAAGTCATAAAAGTTGAACGATCTACCGATATGGCCTTGTTCTACTGTAAGTCGCCGAGCCGTTTTTCACTCTCAGGAGTGATGGATTTTTCCGGCGTAATTGGCGAGGTCCTGCTCTCCCTGATGGATCTCATGCTTCTACCATTATCTCTGAGTTGCTCGGGATAGGCATCTGTGTCTCTTCATCAGAGGATCCTGTGCTTGAGGTGAAACCTTCAATGTTTTTCTGGCCAGTTATTGAAATCAGCCCGTTTTTCAACCCACATTTCGCAGGGAAAAGGGAAAACCAGTGTATTTTCGAGAGGATGAAGCAACCTGAATTCACCGTACACGATATCGACCACCTCGGCATCGTCGCTGGGGTCATTGACGGAGTCCAGGATTCATGACCCCGACTCCGATAGTGGACTACCGCTCAGGCCAGAGAGATGGCGCAGCGGAATAGTCTTAACGAGTGGAAAAATCGGGGACAAATCACCCAGGATCTTTCTGGGCATTGATGCTGACTAGTGCATTGTTCCTATCGTACCTGCCTTATCCAACAGACAGCATAAGTTAGCCAGTGCTACTAGTATCAGAAGATAAGTTGGTCATATCCGATACAGGCTCATGTTAGATATTCATAAACCAACTGCAGAGATTGCTGTACCTTTAGCTTTGGCTAAGTTGAATTGAGCTGATACCTCAAGAGCAGCTGTAATAACTAGAGATGCAAAGGATCTGACATTTCCCTTTAACGGTGGTTAGTAACCTTTAGCTGGACTCACAACATAGATTAGCGCAACTAATGCAAGTCACTATGGAAGGACAAAACGGATCCATTTGATCAAGGAAAGTCACTATGGAACGGAAGAACGGATCCATTTGATCAAGGAAGGTCACTATGAAACGGGAGAACGGATCCGTTTGATCAAGGAAGGTCACTATGGAACGGGAGAACGGATCCGTTTGATCAAAGACGAGCAAATGGGAACGATGGAGCAGCGCGGATCAGAGGTTACGAGGAGTCTTGGGCCTGTGGCACGCCATTGATGAGGGATCTAGTGAACTAGTGAGGGTTCAGTTTGAGGCGATTGGGATGGTGCTAAAGCAGAGTATTGCTGAGTTTTTGAATTTTGCTCAACTGGTAATCAACAATACGTTAGGAACCCGTTGATCCTGGCAGCGGTCAGCCTGTATGGGTATACCGAAGCAAAGATCCGGGAAGGCCAAGAGTTACTGGAACAAGCCTTAGCTGCTCAACACAAACGCCAAACCGACTATGAATTGACTGACTGACCTCCATCAGGATTCTAGCTGGCCAAACTGCCGGATTGCTTCAAACACGACAATGGCCACAGCATTCGACAAATTCAAACTTCTGACAGGTCCTGACAGTGGGATCCGAGCCGATGGGTAAGCCTGTAATAGGTCAGTGGGTAACCCTTGTGTCTCACTCCCAAACACAAGCCAGTCATCGGGACCATAGGCAATATCAGTGTAAACTTGGGACCCTCGGACACTGAAACACCATACGGTGTGTTGATTGAAGTGCTCGGATAAGGCCAGCCAAGATGAGTGTCGATGGAGTTCCACCGCTTGCCAATAGTCCAAGCCAGCCCGTTTTAAGTAGCGATCTGTTAACCGGAAGCCCAAAGGCTCCACCAAATGTAAAGGGATCCCGGTCGCCGCACATGTCCGCGCAATGTTCCCCGTATTGGAAGGGATTTCAGGATGCACCAGCACCACCTGCACCATATCGATGTGTCCTATCGATGTGTCCTGACATTAGTTGAGGAAATAGATCCTGATTACAACATCTTTTCTAGGAACTGCTGTGCCCGCTCACTCTTAGGGCGAGTAAAAAACTCAGAGGGAGGGGAATCTTCAACTAAATGACCGCTGTCAAAAAAGCAGATGCGATCAGCCACTTCCCGCGCAAATCCCATCTCATGCGTCACAATTACCATCGTTAACTGGGTGTCATTCACCAAAAACTTCATCACATCCAACACTTCCCGCACCATCTCCGGATCCAGCGCTGAGGTCGGTTCATCAAATAGGATCACATCGGGTTCCATCGCCAATGAGCGCGCAATCGCCACCCGCTGCTTCTGTCCCCCAGATAATCGAGCCGGGTAAACATCCGCTTTATCTTCCAACCCCACTCGTGTGAGCAGTTCTAGCGCTTTATGATTCGCTTGCGATTTCGAGATCCCTTTCACCTTGACCGGTGCATAGGTTAGATTTTGCTGCACTGTCATATGCGGAAAGATATTAAAGTGTTGAAACACCATCCCGATCCGTTGCCGCACTTTGAGAATATCCACCGATGGATTCGTGATATCAACGTCATCCACCAATACCCGACCTGAAGTTGCCACCTCTAAGCGATTTAAGCAGCGTAGAAAGGTCGATTTTCCACACCCCGACGGACCGATGACAGCGACGACACTCCCTTTGGTAATCTCCGTGCTAATGCCCTTGAGTACATGCAATTCGCCAAACGATTTGTGTAGGTCTTCAATCTTAATCACTTTGCCGTAACCTCCGTTCCAAGCGTTGTGCACTCCAGGTCAGCGAAATCACCATAACGTAGTAGACCAAGCCAGCAATCAGTAGAGGCTCAAAGTAGATAAATTTCTGAGCGGCAATAATTTGGGCTCGTCTAAGCACATCTGTAACACCGATAACAGACACGAGGGCAGAATCCTTTAACAAAGCAATACTTTCATTCACTAAAGCAGGCAAAATATTCTTGAGAGCCTGCGGAAAAATGATATCTAACATCATCTGCCGATAAGGAACTCCCAAGGATCCGGCTGCATCCCACTGACCTCGCTCAACCGCTAGGATCCCGCCGCGAATGGTTTCAGAGGTATAAGCCCCCGAGTTAAGGCTAAAGGTCAGAACGCCAGCTTGCAGGGGCGAGATGTCATAGGAAACGAGCTGAGGAATAGCAAAGTAGATAATAGTTAATTGCAAAATCAAAGGTGTACCACGGAAGACAGACGTGTAGGCCATCGCCAGAAATCGGAGGGGCTGAATGCGGGAAATCTTAATTAGCGCCAGGATGATGCCCCACGAGAAACCAAAGGCAATCGAGAGCAGTGTAAATCGGAGCGTCACCACTATGCCCAGCAGGATAAAGTCAACATCCCCGGCGACTTGACTAAAGTCTAAATTCACGTGCCCTAAACCCGTCGATTGTGGATTCTACCAGTTAAGACCATATCCAAAAAATGTCAATGATTCTTATCTGGATCCGGTTGACTTGCGATTCCGTTTATCACTGACTACTCATAACGTGCATCTCAACTGTATTCAAATTATCTATTGTGGAGGTTCAAGATGGGGATCCTCACTAAGGTAATCATTGAGATACTCTAGATGGCGAAGCCCCCAATGATGCATCGCTTCAAGAACAGGCCATAGGGTTTGACCGTGAGGAGTGAGAGAGTACTCAACTTTAGGAGGAATCTCCGGGTAGATGCGGCGTTGAATAAGACCATCGTCTTCTAATTCTCGGAGTTGCTGAGTTAAAACCTTCTGAGTGATGCCAGTTAGGGCTCGTTGCAATTGACCAAAGCGTTTTACCCCTGTAAACAACTCCCGTAAGATCAACACCTTCCAGCGCCCTCCAAGACGTTTAAGGGTGACTTCCACTGGGCAGGTTGGTCTGGATTGAGACACTGACACAAGGTAACCCTCCTAGACGGTGAAGCGTCATTAGGCTGTCAGGATCCTAACTGAATTGAATCTGTCACTGGTTTCCTGGGAGTAACTACCTTACTCCAAAGTACCGTCTTGGCAAGGATCCTGCCCCACTATAGGGTCGAGTTAGCTCTTGATACTACTGGAGATCATTATGTCTGAACCTGTTGTTGCCGCTCAGCAACCCGCTGTACTGACACTGGACCCCGGAACCTATTACTGGTGCAGCTGTGGTCAGTCCGCCAAGCAACCCTTTTGCGATGGATCCCATGCTGGCACAGACTTCACGCCGATGGCCCTCACGCTCGAGGAGTCAAAGCAAGTCGCCCTCTGCCAGTGCAAAGTTACTCAGAATAAGCCGTACTGTGATGGCTCTCACACTAAGCTCTAAAATCACGAGTCTGAAATTGCAGACCTAAACACACCCTCTAAAGCAAAGGATCCTGTGTCAGTCGAGGCAGAGGATCCTGACTAATGCCACCTCATGATGAGCCTAAAAATCTCTGAGCCTGCCGGTTCATCTTATTAAACTGGCTTATATTAAACTGGCTTAGTATCAGAACTCAGCTCATCAGCATTTTCAAATGACTCCACTCAAAATCATTCCCTAATTCAGGTTTATTCGAACGGCTCAGCCACGAAACCAAGTTCAAAGAGTTGTTGATACGCCCGTCGGCCTAAATCGCGGGTGGGGGTTTGGCTACTGATCACTTGCACCAGTTGACCCACAGCCTCTTCATTCCGATTCGCAGCCCGGTACACAATTGCGAGCTCGTACGTGACCTCATCGCGTAACTGCGCCGCCTGCCGAGCAAATTCTCGCTGCTCATCGGCAATCCGATTTTGAATACCGGCGAAACTACCAGACAATTGTTGGTGATAGTTAGACCGTTGGTTATAGGCTTCAAACGCTGCTGATAGAGCTGTAATCGCCTGCTCGTAGTTCTGAGATTGGAGCGCATTGTTCGCCTGGACCCGTAGGTCCTCCGCTCGCTGGAAGCTCAATTGACTATCCGACTGCTCCAGAGCCCGAAATTGCTGAGGGTTGGGGATGGATCCGTCTGTTGGCTGAGCGGGTTGATCCTGCGCCATGACGTGATTGCCTGCCAGGATGAGGCCGAGTCCTAAGCCGAGACTAAAGACCATCACCATCCGGATCCATGGAGTGCGGCGGGCGCGGTGTAGCCAGGGTTGGATCCGGGTATGGAAAAGAGTCGAGAAAGAGAACATATGCTGAACCTAGATCAGTACAAGACGGTGCGGTGGGGCCACTACCCACAGGATCCTTGCCAGTATAAACCCCTAATTGTACAGAATCGTACCATCGCCAGTTGGTTAGGCGCCTTTAAGGATCCTAATTATGATGTTGGACCTGAGCCCGGGTCTGGCGGGTTGATCTGTGTTGAGGTCACCGATGTCGTCCTCTTGACATCCTCTCCACCCAATCGCTAAGCGATATGGGTGGAGATTCCCTGGCTCGCCCCAAAGATTTCCTGCTTCAACGGGTGCCAGCTAGAC
>CAYUEE010000043.1:0-34732 GCA_964443615.1 uncultured bacterium
CGTTTGCATAGCCACGATACTTGTGAGTAGATTTGGATTCTAGCAAAGACTAATTTCCTATCAATCAATGGTCAACCCTGGGTAAGGACTATTTCCTAAAAAGCCCTACAGGATCCTACCTTTCGGAGAGCTGGCAGGATCCGGGCCAAGGTTACGCTATCAACAACCAGATCGGAGAACTAGAACCTATAAGTGGGATCAGTTGAATCTGGTGTTTACGATCTAATAACCCAAGGATCCTCGATAGCTAACGGAATAGGATCCTCTCGGGGGCACCAGGATCTTCAAACCCAACTGAGAAGGATCCTTACTATACTAGGGTCGCAATGATGGATCCGTTGTCCTCACGCCTATCCCTGCGCCGCCACTTTTTGATGATGGGTCAGTCTATGGACTGATCCTGGCATCATCAAGTCGTCGTTGACTGAGCCGAGCAAACTGGAATGTTGGAATATTCCAAATCATATCCGGGGTATTCCGAATCAGATTGACCGTATTCCCAATCATGGTGGCGGTATTCCAAAGCGGATTGAACGGATCCTAGTCCCGATTGGCCGTATTCCAACTCATAGTGACGGTATTCCAAAGCGGATTGAACGGATCAGCGCTAGGCCAAGTTAGTCTTCAAAAAAGACATGGCACGATCCCAAGCAATCTGGGCAGCCTCCCGATTGTAAACCTCAGGCCGCGCGTCATTCATAAAAGCATGTTGAGCATCGTAGCGGTACAGTTCATAGTTCACCTGGCCTGACTCTAGCCGGTTTTCTAAGCTACTGACTAACGTCGGTGTACACCAATCATCGGTATTAGCAAAATGGGCCTGTAATGGGATCCGAATGGTGGAAACATCCGCTGCCGCTTCCGGAGGGATCCCATAGAAACACACAGCAGCCTCAGGAGCCTCAAGTTGCGCGGCTGAGATCAATGTCAACGCGCCTCCCATACAGAAGCCTAGGATGCCGACTTTAGGTGAGGATCCTTTGAGGTAAGAGAAAGATCCAGCAATATCTTGAGCCACCGCCGCCGACCAGTCCAAACTCGTCATGAACTGTTGGGCTTCAGTGGGTGAAGTCGTCAACTTACCGTGATAGAGGTCGGGCACAATGGCATAGAAACCGGCTTCAGCTAAGCGATCTGCAACCGATTTAATCTGATCATTGAGACCCCACCATTCCTGCACCACCACTAATCCTGGTAATTGCGGCTCCCCAGATAAATAGGCATCTGTTGATTGTCCATCTGGACGAGTCAGTTGAATCATCGCACCCATAACATTCCCTCCTAGACCAACCTGTTGACTCCAGCAGAGTCCTCTTTAGCCTAGAGGAGAATGGATCCAAGATTAGAAATCCTTACACGGTCACAGATTTAGCCCTAAATCGAGCCACTCTTGAAGTCAGGTGACGCCACTACAGCTAGTTTGCTTGTTTCTCGATATTAGTCAGTAGAGAGTTAATCAGCAGAGAGTTAGTCAGCAGAGTGTTAGTTAGCAGAGAATGAGGGCAAGGATCCTTCAGAGAAATCCTCACCCATGACACTGTGCTGTTTAGCTCTAGAACCTAGAGAACTTCACACCTTAGAGATCGGGAAGATTATCAAAGTCAGAGCTTAAGGATTCCAAAGGACCAGCCCCACCATTCTCACCATCAAAGGTCAACACCTCATCTACAGCAGCAGTCGGCACAAAGTCGAAGACACCGGGAGCTGTTTCAGTCCAAAGACCAGCAGTCACAGCAATATCAGCCCGGCCATTCAGTGGCTCACTAGACCCCCACTTGACGAAATCCACCAAGTTAGCGGGATTGGTAAACGGCCCACTCACATACAATCCCACATCAGCCGCAGTATCATTCAAATCTTCACCACCGTTATCACCAATGGCAAATCGGATTGTTTCCCCTGGCTCCAATACCAAGTCATCGTTACCGCTCAGAATCGTCAAATCAGCCAAGAGAGGGTACAGACCAACACGCAAGCAGAAAGCCCAAGTTGAAATATCAATGCTGCTGTCAGGATTTGTATTGGTCAGTTCAATGAAATCAGATGTGCCCACATAAGACACTCGCTCAATTACCACATCAGTGGCCACAGCCGGTTGCACCTCACCTGAAGGGACATTCGCAAAATCAGAACTCAACGTTTCCAACGGTCCGACACCACCATTCTCACCGTCAAAGGTAAGGACTTCACCTGGCGCCGCGGTCGGGACAAAATCAAAGGATCCGGGAGTCACCTCGGTCCACATCTCTGCAGCTACCGCAATATCAGCTCGGCCATTCAGTGGCTCACTAGAGCCCCACTTGACGAAATCCACCAGGTTAGCCGGATCCGTGAACGGCCCACTCACATACAATCCAATGTCAGCCGCAGTATCATTTAAGTCTTCACCGCCGTTATCGCCAATGGCAAATTGGATTGTTTCACCTGGCTCTAGTACCCGATCATCATTACCGCTCAAAATAGTTAAATCAGCCAACGCCGGATACACACCAACCCGTAGACACAAGGCCCACGTTGAAATATCAACACGACTGGATCCTGTATTCTTCAACTCAACAAAATCGCTGCTGCCATCACCGGTGTAAGACACTCGGTTAATTACCACATCAGTTGCTACCGCTGCAGGGTTGATCTGGCTGGCAAAGATCCTCCCACGGGTCTGCAATCCGGTTACTGTCACAACATCCCCAACCGCTGGAGATTCAAGCTCCACATCGGTGCGAAGGTTCACTTGAACAGATGTTCCGTCAACTCGCCACAGTCCTGCAAACCGACCAAACCGAGCACCAACCGGCAACCGCTCAATAGCTCCAGTCAGGGACGACTCAGCGTTATTAAGTAGTAACGCAGTCGATTCCTCACTGTCTAGAACGGCAGGATCCTCAGTCAAAACCTGCACTGAACTAGGGTTAACAGTAGGATCTACAGCAACTGTGTCTGTTCCAGAACAAGCTCCTAACAGAGCCATAAAAACAGACAGAACAACTCCATAACGGTAATTAGTCGCCATAGTAAAACCCTCTTAAGTGTTGGCAAAAATCAGTAGCAAGGTAGAATTAACTGAAAATAGATCATCAATCAGAGTCCCAGAAAGTCACTGCCAGGCTTAGGTTTGGTGACATAATCTGAAAGTCTTATAGATTGATAGAACAGTCCAGTTTACAGAATGAATAAACCTCACTCTGTCTAGATTACGGATGGATCACCTGACTGGATTTAATTTTTATTTTCGATTTTGGATTTTTGTTGAGTGAGTTAAGTCTTGGCCCTCAAGTGAACGACGGATCCTTTACGGCTGGATCCCAAAGTAGCCATCATTCTAGTGCCCTGATTAAGTGCCGAGATCCGAGATCTAATGAAGGCCCCAGAAGATTCTCAGCTTTCTCATGTTTATCGATGCCAATTTCTGCCTAAAGATCGGATCCCGTCATAACCTTCTATACTGACCATGACAATCTGCGCGACTGAGGCACTTAACTCTATGGGGATCCGTCCTGCCCAACCGTCTGAGCTCCTCCATGAACACCTGCGGTACCAAGGGAATAAATATACGTTTGTCTCTCAGCATCTCCGCTTCCCCAATGGCAAAGAAGGGATCCGGGACTATATCTTGCATCCAGGCGCAGCGGTGGCTGTCCCCGTCACAGCAGAGGGTAAATTTATCGCCATCTACCAGTATCGGTTTGCGGTGGGATCCTATATCTATGAATTCCCTGCGGGCACCACTGAAGTGGGTGAAGATGCTGCTGAAACCATCAAACGAGAACTTGAAGAAGAGACGGGCTATCGCGCGCAGCGCTGGCAGGATTTGGGGACGTACTATCTGGCTCCTGGTTATTCCAATGAAGTCATGGGAGTTTACCTAGCCCAAGATCTCGAACTCCTTGCAGAGCCGCCACCGCCAGATGACGATGAAGATATTGAAGTGGTTGAACTCACCGCTGACGACGTTATCCGCCTCATGTGTGACAGTCCCGATGCCGACGCGAAATCCATTGCCGCCTTCTATCGGGCTCATCGGTGGTTGATGAACTCAGGATCCTAATAATCTCAAGGTCCCTGAAGCTCCTCAGGAAAGACCCCGATCAATCAACCCGACCAAGAGGATCAAACCGAATCAAGGCCCATTCTCTCGTATGATCAGTCATGATGTATGCACCTAGCCTAGAGGTTCACCATGAGGATATTGAACAGGATCCGTCACTGGATGCACAACGGGATGCAATGGACTCGAACACTGGTCTTAACGGGTCTGATTATGGTGGTGATTGCCGGATTCATCCAACCCGCCATGGCTGAAGACTATACCAAACGGGATCTCCAAGGTCGGAGCTTCGCAGGTCAGGATATTACCACTTCAAATTTCCTTAAAGCCAATTTGCGTGACAGCGATCTAAGTGAGGTCTATGGCATCGGTGTTGAACTGTTCGGGACCAACTTGAGTGGTGCTGATTTACATGATGCCGACCTACGTGGCGCGACTCTAGACATGGCAAATTTATCTGGAGCCAATTTAAAAGGGGCGTTATTGGAAAGCAGTATGATGTGGCTAGTTCAAGTTAGAGGAACTCAAATTGAGGGCGCAGACTTCACAGATGCTCTCATTCGCTCGGATACTCAACAAGCTTTATGCCAAGTTGCTTCCGGTGTAAACCCCCGCACAGGTCGGGCGACTCGTGACACCCTTGAGTGTGATTAATCTTAACTTAGGGCCTGTTGCAAAAGATCAGCATGGATCCGGCCACTCTGCTGCCACCGCTCAAGCCCTGCTGCACCTAAGCCGTGTTCTGCTTCAAAATAGTTACACCACGCCTGAGTCATGGTCTGTGGATCCTCAGGTAAGGCCTTGAGGTCCCATACGGGCATGTCCAGCTGCTTAGCCAACGCCATTACTTTGGGGTCATAACTCAAACTGAAGCACTTACACCCTGCGGCAGCCGCCATCACTAAGCCGTGGTACCGCATCGCAATCGTCATTTCAACATGCTGGAAGAGGGCTCTGAGCTGTCTCGGATCCTGCAACACCACAACCTCACTGGATCCGGGCAGCCCTTCGTTAACGGCTTGGGCAATGACTAGATCCGGACCAACTTGAGTGTGTGGATCCAGTTGAAATGGAACCAAGATGAGGTGAACCTGCTGCCGACGTTGAAAATCAGTGAGCGCTTGAATCAGAATCCGCAGTCGCTGTGTTGTCAAGTCAGGATGAGCCCTCAAAACCAACGCCACACAACGGGCTTCGGGCGGTTGCCAGGGTAGTGCTTCAGTCGGAGTCAGGATCCATACTGGATCACACCCGATATGGTGAGGGATCCGCCAAGTCTTCAAGAGAGCATCTGCCTGAGGATCCCGAATGCTCACGATTGCGCAGCGACGTAAACACTCCCGAGTCAGCCAGCGATTCCAGCCATACTGTAACGGCCCTATCCCTTGTGCCCAAGCGATTGTGGTCAGTCCCAACCGTTGCGCCAGTGCCATTAAACTAAGGTAGTACAAAGGGCTTTGCCAGCTAGTGACATCCTGTAGCAGACTGCCTCCCCCCCAAATAAAGGCTTGCGCAGACTGCAACAATTTCAACAAAATAAGCCCATCCATTCGCGGATAGGCCTGCACATTATAGGTTTGAGCGGTTAATTCTGGCGTCTGAGACAGCACAATCGGCTCAACAGTCCTGGGTAAGGCCTGGAGTAAGCTCATCAATAACGCTTCATCTCCTGCATTCCCAAACCCGTAGTACCCCGATATCAGGATCCGCATGGAGTGTTATCCTCACAGTCACTGGGTTCGTTGGAGCCGCTTGCCAGCACAAGGTATCGAGGACATCCGCGCCGTATCAGCGTTTAGCCGTAGTACCCTTGGTTGATACGACTCTCTAGCTGGTAGCGCCCCTCTTGATAATCGCCAAACATGAAGTTTTGAGCATTAGCCTTAATGAGTTCCTTTTGCCTATCGTTGAGATTAGGAATAGTCAATATGTCCTCAAGGGAGTCGTAAGGAGCATTCTGGACTAGCACTCGAGCCAATGTGGGGTAGAACCCAGGCAACTGACGGTAATTGCGCAAAATGGTGTTGTTGACATCAATGGGAACATCTAAGGCTTTGATTTTAGGTAAAGCTGCCACCTCTACCGACTGCCCCCAAACGGGCGTTGCTGTCCCTAAGATCACGGGCATTCCACTCAACAGGATCCCCAAAACCAGTGTCAGAGCCACGCTTAGCAGAGCACGCAAACTCACACGTAAACTTGATACAATCGTCCTTTCTTGACGCATAAATTGGCCTCTCCGTCACCGATAAAAGTAGTGGGTTAATGTTTCTTAACAAGGGACGCCCATCCTGAAAGCCTATTGCGGGGGCGAATTGCCTTGAATACCACGATCATGAGCGTACCACCCTGCATACCCCTCGCTGAGAGCGCCCTTTCCAGCACGAAGGATCCTAATCGGGCCACTGAAATCCTAGGATCCTTGACTAGATAGGCGTTGCCCCTCTCTGGGTGGGTCAGATCATGACAGGCTAGCGCTGAGATTTGCAACAATTTGTAATTATCGAGGAAAATGTCTATAACTTAGTAGATCAATTCGCAATAGTGCCAGACCGCCGAGGAACTTTTGGTCTCAGAGATCTTAAGGTTGTAGAAAAGGGTCTGGGGTTGAGGGGGGTATTGTAATCCCGTTCAGCTGATCGCTCAGCGCTTGATCCTGGTGGCCGTAATCAGTGCAGTAATCATTCCATTTATGTTAGACACGCAAAACTTGACTTCGACTCCAGCAGGCTCTGAGGCTTGCTCTCCTCTCGCCCCACTGATGGGAACCGACCATTTCGTGAATCGCCATGTGGGTCCTACGGATCCTGAGATTCAGGCCATGGTGGAGGTGTTGGGGTGTCAGTCCCTTGATGAGCTCATTGAGCGTACTGTGCCGGCCCGTATCCGAGCCTCTAAACCCCTGAAGGTGGGGGCACCTGTGAGCGAGGTCGAGGTGTTAGCGGAGTTACGAGCCATTGCTGAGCAGAATCAAGTGTTTCGATCCTTCATCGGGATGGGGTACTACGATTGCATCACTCCAGCCGTGATTCAACGCAATATTCTGGAAAATCCAGGCTGGTACACCCAGTACACCCCCTATCAAGCGGAGATTGCTCAAGGCCGACTCGAAGCCATTCTGAATTTCCAGACGATGGTGACCGACCTGACGGGCCTGGAAATCGCAAACGCCTCCCTGCTCGATGAGGGAACTGCCGCCGCCGAAGCAATGGCGATGAGTTACGGTGCTCAGCGAAAGAAAACGGGTCATCGGTTTTGGGTCTCCGATCTGTGCCATCCGCAAACGATTGAAGTGCTCCAAACCCGAGCTCAGCCACTGGGTATTGAGATTGTGGTGGGTCACCATACCAGCTTTGTGATGGATCCTGACATTTTCGGGGTCATGCTGCAGTACCCGGGGACAGACGGATCCGTTATTGACTACCAGGCTGTGATTGAGCAAGCCCATGCAGGTGGAGCTCTGGTAACTGTGGCCGCTGATCTCTTGAGTCTGACCTTGCTGAAGCCTCCTGGTGAGTTCGGGGCAGATGTCGCGATTGGAAATACCCAACGGTTTGGCGTCCCTCTGGGATACGGTGGACCTCATGCGGCTTACTTTGCGACGAAAGAGGATTACAAGCGACAGATTCCTGGACGACTGGTTGGAGTTTCCCATGATGCCCAAGGTAAACCTGCTCTCCGCCTTGCCTTACAAACTCGTGAGCAGCATATCCGCCGAGACAAAGCCACCAGTAATATTTGTACCGCTCAGGTGTTGTTAGCGGTGATGGCCTCCATGTACGCGGTTTATCACGGTCCCTACGGACTCAAACAAATCGCCACTCGGATCTTTAACCTCACCAGTGTTCTCGCTACAGGGTTACAGAAACTGGGCTATCAATTGGGAGAAGCGCCCTACTTCGATACAGTGCGGGTCGAGGTTGGTACACAGCACCTGGGATCCTTAATGCAGAAGGCAAGGGAGCATCGGGTCAATCTCAGAACCTTGAACGAGGCCTGGATTAGCATCAGCCTTGATGAAACCACCTCTCTAGCGGATCTACAGACCCTGCTGATGATATTTGCCCCGGATCCTGAGCTCGCCGTTGCCCTTGATGATGTAGCAAAAGACTTGGCCGCCGCGGGTTGGCCAGGAGTGGATCCTAAGTTTCAACGCACCAGTCCCTATCTGACCCACCCTGCATTCAATAGTTATCACTCGGAGACTGAGCTGCTGCGCTACATGTCTCGTCTGCAGTCGAAGGATCTCTCCCTCACCACATCGATGATCCCCCTGGGATCCTGCACGATGAAGTTGAACGCGACAGCGGAAATGATCCCAGTAACCTGGCCCGAATTTGGTCGGATCCATCCGTTTGCGCCCGTGGAGCAGGCTCAGGGGTATCGGATCCTGTTTGAGCAACTGGAGGCGATGTTAGCTGAGATTACTGGGTTTGCCGGCATCTCTTTGCAGCCGAATGCGGGCTCGCAAGGTGAATATGCTGGACTACTCGTGATCCGGGAGTACCACCGGCAACGGGGTGAAGGTCACCGAAACGTATGTCTGATTCCCCAATCGGCTCATGGAACGAACCCGGCTAGTGCGGTGATGGCTGGCATGACGGTGGTTGGCATTGCTTGTGATGACGAAGGGAATATCGATATTGCCGATTTGAAGGCCAAGGCCACCGCCCATACGGAGGATCTAGCCGCTTTGATGGTCACCTATCCATCTACCCATGGTGTGTTTGAAGAATCGATCAAAGAGATTTGCCAGATCATCCATGAGTGTGGGGGGCAAGTTTACATGGATGGGGCCAATTTGAACGCTCAAGTCGGGATCTGCTACCCCGCAGAGCTTGGCACGGACGTCTGTCACCTCAACCTACACAAAACCTTCTGCATTCCCCACGGTGGCGGTGGACCTGGGATGGGGCCCATTGGTGTAGCCGAGCATTTGGTTCCCTACTTGCCTCAGCACTCTGTAATTGAGATGGGCGGCGCTCAGGGGATCGGAGCCGTCTCTGCTGCCCCGTGGGGAAGTGCTAGCATTCTGCCAATTTCCTGGGTGTACATCAAATTGATGGGATCCGTGGGATTGACCCATGCCACTAAAGTCGCCATCTTGAACGCTAACTACATTGCAAAACGGTTGGAATCCTATTATCCCGTCCTCTATAAGGGGAAAGAAGGCTTTGTCGCCCACGAGTGCATCCTTGATCTACGCCAGTTCAAAAAGTCAGCCGCGATTGAGGTAGATGATATGGCGAAGCGACTGATGGATTATGGCTACCATGCGCCCACAGTGTCTTGGCCCGTTGCCGGAACGATTATGGTCGAACCCACCGAGAGTGAGTCCAAGGCCGAGTTGGACCGCTTCTGTGAAGCCATGATTGGCATTCGAGGCGAGATTCGCGAAATTGAGCTGGGGCATGTTGATGCTGAGCATAATGTCCTCAAGTACGCGCCCCATACGGCTGATGTACTCATGGCCTCAGACTGGGATCGCCCATACACTCGTGAGCAAGCTGCCTTCCCCGCTAGTTGGAGCCGGATCCATAAGTTCTGGCCAGCGGTGAACCGCATCGACAATGCTTACGGTGATCGGAATCTCATCTGCTCTTGCCCACCTCTAGAAGCCTATGGTGTGCAATCGTCGGTGGCAGAAGCTGTCGTCTGATGGTAGAGGGATCCTCTGATGGTAGAGGGATCCTCTGATGGTAGAGGGATCCTAAGGTCCTATCGCGCTACAGTGAGCTTATAAAGCCGGGTCTTGACTGCAGGATCCGGTTTTAGTGTGGCTAGGGGGCGGACTTAGCCTCTAATAGTATCCTCTTGTTGTCGAGAGATCTGCTGTGACCATTGAATCGGATTGACCTAGTAACAAGCTGCTATCGTGGCAGAGGACACTAGGGTGTGATTTCAGTCACATTGTGTTGGTTTAGTCTCAATTGGTCCGTATCGAATGGGATGAGGAGCAGAGGTGTTGGATAGCGAACTCTCGCAAAAGGATCTCTTAGTTCTCGTGGATACCCTGCAGCAAGCGGTAGCCGAACTGCGCCGTGAAAAGCAGGATCTAGAGGTTTTACTGGAAACAACCACCATTCACTCCGATACCGTCGAAGCGCAACTGCACGACCTCAATACAGAACTGACCCAGGCTAAGAACATGGCCGATGAAGCGAATCGGGCCAAAAGCTTATTTCTGGCCAAGATGAGTCACGAGTTACGTACGCCTCTCAATGCGATTCTGGGGTTCAGTCAGTTGATGGACCGAGATCCAAACCTGACGGTGCAGCAGAAGCGGTTTCTTTCGATCATCAACCGCAGCGGTGAACATCTTTTAGGTCTTATCAATGACATCCTGGATCTCTCCAAAATTGAGGCCGGTCGGATTGAACTACAGGAAGAATCCTTTGATCTATTTCAACTCCTCCAGACCTTGGACGATCTGTTTCGGACTCGCTATGAGACGAAGACTCTGGGATTTAAGGTGACCAAGGATCCTAAACTCCCTCAGTTTGTCAGTGGTGATGAGAGTAAGATCCGGCAGATGTTGGTCAATCTGCTGAGCAACGCCTTCAAGTTTACCGAGCAAGGTTGTATCATCCTACGAGTTCAGACTCTAGACGAACCCACTCACCTCCAGTTTGAAGTGGCGGACACGGGCGAGGGGATTTCTATAGAAGACATGGCCAAGTTATTTCAACCCTTCACCCAAACGGAGAGCGGAATCAAAGCACAACAGGGCACTGGACTCGGCCTTACCATCAGTCGGAAATTTGCCCAGATGATGGGAGGTGATATGGGCGTCCGGAGTCAACGCGGTGTGGGCTCAACGTTCTACTTTACGCTCAAACTACGCTTGGCTAACGGGACTCAGATTGAAGAGCAGCAAGCGGTCCGGCGGGTAATTGGCCTAGCGCCGCATCAGCCGTCCTATCGTCTACTGGTCGTTGATGATCGAGAAGATAGTCGGGAACTGCTAGAGCAATTGTTGCAGAATGTAGGGTTTGACACGCGCTCAGCAGCTAATGGACGCGAAGCGGTAGAGATGTGGGAAGCCTGGCAGCCTCACCTTATTTGGATGGATATGCGCATGCCGATTATGGATGGCCATCAAGCAACGCAACATATTCGTGCGCAAGAGGACGGATCCCCTAACTCCACCGTCATCATTGCACTAACTGCTAGTGCCTTAGACCACGAACGCAGCCTAGTGTTAACAGGGGGTTGTAATGACTTTGTGAGTAAGCCTTTCCAGGAAGAAACAATCTTTGAAAAAATTGGCTATCACTTGGGAGTGACCTATCTTTATGAGTCCGATGGCCAGGATCCTAACGCTCCATCCACAGCTATTACCCCTGAAGATCTAGTCGTCATGTCGACCGATTGGATCCTGCAATTGAAAGGAGCTGCAATTTTGGCCCGAGAATCTCAAATGATGGCCCTGATTGATCAAATTCCCGACGAACACCGACCCCTACGAGCCCAATTGCTTGACTGGGTGGACAACTTTCGTTTTGACTTGATTCTAGAGCTGTGTGAGTTGAGCCTGGCAACTGGATCCAGCCGATGAGTGTAGATACCACCTTGACTTATCGATCCTGAGGGATCCATAGAGTCGCGTGATAGGCCAACCCTTAGTCTGCCGATGAACCCGGATAGTGAGATCAGAGCAGCCATCCCATCATGTTTGCTCAATGAGGTGATCGCTCGATGAGGTACTCATTAATTTTCTCAGTCAGGGGAGTAGTCAGTGAATCAGCTAGGTAGCCCATTAGGTGATGAATCAAAATAGGATAAGGATCCAGGTGCAGTGAGAGTAGATGCGACCTAAAACCATGACGATGTTCAAGTCAAGGAGAATAAGCTGTGACGATTACCTACGGGGAGTTTGAGGACAATCTACCGCCTAGTCAGGAACGGTTGACCTTACAGTTCTCGCCCAGCTCCATCCCTCTGCAACAGCGGTGGCGGAATAATGGCCTCTCAGCTGACTTCATGGCAGATTATCTCATGACGTTTTTCTTAGGTGATGCCACGGATCCAGACCAGCGAGCGGAGATTAAGAGCGCCACCAGCTATATTGCCAACGAGCTGATTGAGAATGCGATGAAGTTTCATGACCAATCCTCACAGCTCCCCATCTGCATTACTCTGACTCTGTACGCCGAGCGACTGATCTTTCGCACCTCTAACGCGATTGGGGCCGCCGCTCTTCCTAATTTCCAAAGCTTCCTGGACACCTTATTTGCCGAAGATCCACAAGAACTCTACTTCCGTAAACTAGAAGAGAGTGCCCTGGAGGACTCCGACAGTTCTGGCTTAGGGATCCTAACAATGATGAACGATTACATGGCTACACTAGGGTGGAAGTTTGAATCAAGCTCCGATGACCCTACTATTGTCATGGTGACGACCGTTGTGCAGTTAGATGTGGGAACCGCCTAAGGGGAAGCCTCTAGACAACACCTCTGGACAACATCGGACTAGCACAGGTGGCATCATTGACAGGGATAACGAAAACTCATGGAAATTAAAACAGACACCTATACCATCTTGTTTGAACAGGAAACCGGCTCCGTGGTGTGCGAAGGATCCTTGCGGTTGAGCGGAGCGGAAGAATATGCACCAATTGTGCAGATCCTAGAGGATGCCGCCAATCTGGGGCTGGAGACGTTGACGATTAACCTGCGGACGCTGGAGTTTCTCAATAGTTCTGGCATCAACATGCTATCTAAATTTGTGATTCGGATGCGGCAGCGCGGCGATCTGCAACTGGTTGTCCTCGGATCCAAACGAGTGCCCTGGCAGGAGAAGTCCCTCAAAAACCTCAAGCGCCTCATGCCTGGATTAACGTTGGAGATTGAGTAGCAAGGGGGAGGATCCGTTGCCTGATTGCATAATCCGCTTGGGGCAGGGTCATCTAATCAAGAGTCATCTAATCAAGAGTCATACGCTCATTTATCTCATGCTCAGTTGATCGGCACCATTCATGCTCTGGCAGCCACGGTGCACCAGCTTCAACAGGATAAGGCTGACTTAACGGTCAATTTGTCTCTATCAGTCTATTAAGACTCTTTGGCTATGCCTCGCCGAGTTAGCTCACTAAGCCAGACAAACAGAGCCAGACAGACAGACCGTAGAGAGTAAATACTACAAAAGCATTGACAATGTATTACCTGTGTATTACAAATGAACTATAGCCACCTGAGCAGCGTTTCAGCACACCTTGCGGCCTTGCTCTTTGGTTTGATAATTGCATTAGAGCAATTGAATAGTCACCGTTGCTTTGCTGCTATTGAAGCTTGAATGAGGGTGTAACTCGGGGGTTAAGGCAGGATCCTGCAAGGATCCTAAACGTGAGTTCAAATTCCTCCCCAGAGTCTGGCAGTGTAGCTCAATGGCAGAGTCCTGGGTCCATACCCTAGTTAACGTAGGTTCGACTCCTACCACTCTCATGAACAGGAATGGTGTAACTGGCAACACCTCAGTCTCCAAAACTGAAGTTCTAGGTTCGATTCCTAGTTCCTGTGCTGTGCTGTTGTCTTGACTATCTAATTCAATATGGTTGATTCAACTAAGAATGAGATGATCAGCAAGCTGAAACCCTTATCTGGCCTGGAGTTGATGTACCACACTCAAGCGAATCAACTATATCTGGCGCTAAGGCAGAGTATCCCCTCGTAGGCGAAGGGTAAGCCACCGTGCTTTCAATGCGGAGATTGCGGGTTCAAATCCCGTCGAGGGGCCACAAGAGCAATTCAACTATCAACTGTTTGAGTATCAACGATGTATGCAGGGAGAGTGGTTGAGCAGCTCAAGGCACTGTCTTGCTAAGGCAGCACAGAGGATCTTGTTCATCAAGGGTACAACTCTCTCTCGATATCTCGGTAGCTCAGAGGTAGAGCACCTGCTTGAAGCACAGGAGGTCATCAGCTCAAAGCTGACCCACGGGGCCTCTTCCCCTGTGGTGTAACATCTGTTTTCCCAGCTCGAGACAGGCTCAATTTCTGTAGCACCCACAGTCCGTACTGAACTCGACAGTTGAGTCAGGCAGCTATGGCGATCGAAGCCAAAGGGTCGCGGCACTGGTTTGTGGCACCAGTTGTAACGAGTTCGAGTCTCGTCGATCGCCCTAATCGGATCTAATTTGACCAATTTAATCTGGGGTAGCTCAATGGTAGAGTGCACGACTGTTAATCGGGCGGCTGTGGGTTCGAGCCTAGAGTTTGATTTTTAAATTAATTTAACAGGCATTGAGTTTCATGTCGGTTATGGAGTGACTGTTGTCATCGAATGGTTTGATTTAGGATAGAGAGCCACAACCCGTCTTTGATCGTTATGCTCAACACGTTGCCACGGCTCAGCTATCTGATTGATGGTCCTTTTGGCCTAATTGTTAAACGGATCCTGCAGGCTATCCCCGTTTTGCTCCTAATTTCGATCCTGAGCTTTGTGCTGCTCAAACAAGCACCGGGGGATTTTTTAGATGAGCTCAAGTTGGATCCTAGTATCAGTCAGGCCCTGATTGAGCAAGAAATTGCTCGGCTAGGACTGGATAAACCAGTGTGGCAACAGTATTTCATCTGGCTCAGTAATATTCTGCAGGGGGATTTCGGTACGAGTTATACCTATCGTATTCCAGTATTGACTTTGATTCTGTCGCGGGCGGGGGCTACTCTCTTATTAGCCGTCTCCAGCATCATCGTGACTTGGTTCATTGCTATCCCGCTGGGTGTAGTGAGTGCAGTGAATCAAAACACACGGCTAGACAGGATCCTGCAATTGTTCAGTTATACCGGTCAAGCAGCTCCTAGTTTTGTCCTAGCTATCGTCATGTTGATTATCGCTCAGCAGACAGGACTATTTCCGGTTGGAGGCATGACTAGCATAAACTACGACACATTATCTTGGGGTGCTAAACTCCTCGATATGGGTCATCATCTCATTCTCCCTACGTTGGCCTTGAGCATTACGAGCTTTGCAGGCCTGCAACGGATCACTCGTGGGAGCTTCCTCGATGTGCTGCGCCAAGACTATATTCAAGCGGCCCGAGCCCGAGGATTATCAGAATGGCGGGTGATTGGGATCCATGCGCTCCGTAATGCTATTAATCCCCTCATTACTATCCTTGGCTTTGAGTTTGCTAACTTATTAAGCGGATCTTTTATTGCAGAATTTTTCTTCAATTGGCCGGGGCTAGGAAAACTGATCTTGGAATCAGTGCAAAGTTTTGACGTAAATGTGGTGATGGCCAGTTTATTGGTGGGATCCCTAATGTTGATTCTAGGGAACCTCTTGGCTGACTTAATGCTACAGGTGGTGGATCCGAGAATCCGGAGTACATCTTAAGACTGCTGAGACCGCGGAAATGATAGGCTAAGGCTATAGCAGGCGGAGTTCAGAGCCATGTTCAAAAAAATGCTTGTTGCTACCGATCGTGAGGACGGACTAGATCGGCTGGCCCAATGTCTTGATAGCCTCCATGCTGGCGGCCTTGAGCAAGTCACTTTTGTCCACAGTCTAGATTGGGAAGAGGATGGGATTGGTATCCCGGATGACATGACGGATGATATCGAAGCAACCCGTTCCGCTCTACTCAAGGCTTGCGGTGATATTCCAGTGGGTTTAACAGTTGATGTTCTAGTTCAAGTCGGTAAGCCCTCTGAAGTGATCAAGTCAGCTATTCAACAGTATCAGCCTGATATTTTAGTCCAAGGAATGGCTATCCGTAACTTGCTCGTTGAAAAGTTATTTGGCAGTACCACTATGGAACTTCTGCCCAAGGTGCCCATCCCAGTGTTAATCATGCGGCCTCAGCTCGTTGCCAGTTTAACTCTTGATGAATTGCAATTACGCTGCCGCCAGCTCTTCCGCTCTATCCTTCTACCCTGTGACTTCTCTGAAACCTCTCGCCAGCTTGTGTCTTCGATTGTTCACAAAATGCAAGATAATAGTTCTCACCAGATCCATAGTGTTTTAATGATTTACGTTGTGGATCCAGGATCCCGCCGCAATCAAGGCCGATCACTCGAAGACTTAAAATCCTATTATTCTGCTCAGCTTCACGAACTACAACAGGCATTCCAAGATACAGCACCAGATGTCCAGTTTTTATCTGAAGTCCGAGTTGGCTCGCCGGTTAAAGAAATTTTACTTTCAGCGGGAGACACTGATATGACAGCGATTGCCACAGCTTCTCGCCACACGGGTAATTTTTGGGAATGGTCAATTGGCAGCACGACCGGGGAGATCTTACGCAAGAGTTGGCACACCATTCTATTCTTTCCGTTTCATCGCGCTGAGGACGCGTAGCGTTTATTTCAGACTGCAATTGTAGGCTTTGACGGGCTAAGGGTGTAGCCGTTCAAGTGATGCTGTTACTTGATGCAGGAAATAGGTTTAAATGACCTGCCAAGGCCTAACTCTGCCTATTACGTTTCTGTCTGCCGCGACTACTGTGGAGATTGTAAATAATCCCAACCATTTCATCCACTTTGGCTATGTCGTATGCTTAAGGATCCTGAAGAGAACCTGTAACTTAAATCTATTTGACAGGGCGTCGCTTGCAACCTTAAACAAGGGTGTTAGAACTTAAGGAGCAGTCACAGCTTTTAATATCGTGTGACCTCTTGTGTGATTCAGGCTTTAACTATGACCGATTTTTTCTCTGATACCCTGATCCTGTCGCGCATCCAATTTGCATTCACTGCCATTTTTCACATGCTCTGGCCCGTCCTCACTACAGGAATGGCTATTTACCTAGTGGTAATTGAGGGTCTTTGGCTCAAGACTCGCAATATTGATTACTACCATCATGCACGATTCTGGGCAAAACTCTATGTCTTGAACTTCGGAATTGGTGTTGCCTCTGGCTTACCCATGGCTTTTCAGTTTGGCTTGAACTGGGCTCCCTTTGCTGAGTCAGTGGGTGACTTTTTTGGGACTGTGCTCGGATTTGAAGCAACAATGGCCTTTATGCTCGAAGCTGGCTTCCTGGGCATTATGCTATTCGGCTGGAACCGGGTCCCTCCCCTTGTTCACTGGGTTTCAACCATTTTAGTGGCATTTGGAGCTAACTTATCGACATTCTGGATCCTATCGGCAAATTCCTGGCTCCAAACCCCAGCAGGGGGAATTTTTGAGAATGGAAAGTTTGTGGTTCAGGATTATTTTGCTGCCATTGCTAATCCATTTATGTTAAACAGTTTTCTCCATATGTTTTTCGCTACCTTGGAGACCTCTTTGTTTGTGATTGGTGGCATCAGTGCCTGGTACATTTTCAATAATCGTAATACAGAATTCTTTGCTCGCTCCCTAAGGGTCATTATTGCCATTGCTCTAGTGGTGGCTCCTCTCCAAGTTTTCATCGGCCACCTTAGTGCCGAACAGGTTTACCACTATCAACCGGCTAAGCTGGCAGCGATGGAAGCTCAATGGGAAACCATCCCAGTAGGCTCACGGGCTGATTGGAGCGTGCTAGCACTTCCTAACGATCAAGCGGAACAAAATAGCTGGGAAGTCAAAATTCCAGGTGCTCTAAGCTACTTACTTGAGCTGAAGCCGCAACTGAATGAACCGGTTCAAGGCTTGAAGGAGTGGGCACCGGAGAATCGCCCTCATATGGTTGGGCTTATCTATTATGCCTTCAGAACAATGGTGGGGATTGGCCTGGTCTTAGCCGCTTTGATGGGGGTGACGCTGGTGCAGTGGCTACGGGGACAGTTAGTTGATTCTAAAATTGCTCAACAAAAGGGGTTAATGGCGGCTTGGATCCTGTCTGCTCCCCTAGGTTACATTGCGGTGGAAACAGGATGGACTGTGCGGTGTGTCGGACGTCAGCCTTGGATTGTGTACGGTGAATTGCGGACAGCTGATTCTGTCTCTAACTTACCGGCGGGTGAAGTTCTCTTTTCATTGTTAGGACTCACTGCGTTGTATAGCGTCTTTTTCGTTGCTGCCCTATATTTCGGTAGCCGTATCATTCAAAAGGGACCTAACTTGGAGCTAGCAGCACCTAGCAATGCCAATGGTCCATTGGTGGATGTTCAACCTGCTCAGCACGAACCGGATCGTCGTCCCGCCGAAGCCCAACAATAAAGATGGAGAGCGTGATGGAACCATTAGAACCGTTACAACAATTTCTACCTCAGGTTTGGTTCTTTATTCTGGGGCTGTTTCTCTTTCTATACGTTCTCCTTGATGGCTTTGATTTAGGGGTAGGGATCCTATCCCTCACAGCTTCTAGTGAAGAACGGCGGGGCATCTTGATGACGAGCCTGGGCAATGTATGGGATGCCAATGAGACCTGGCTCATTTTGATGGGAGGCTCCTTATTCGGGGCCTTTCCTCTGGCGTACGCCACTATTTTGAATGCGCTTTATCTGCCAGCTGTCATTATGGTGGTGGGGTTGATTTTGAGAGCCGTTTCGTTCGAATTTCGTGAGAATGCTGAGCAGAAGTTAATCTGGAACATAACCTTTGGGTTAGGCAGTTTTTTAGCGGCTTTAGGACAAGGCTTCGCACTCGGCAGCGTATTTGAAGGGATCCGTGTAGATGAATTAGGGCACTTTGCCGGTGGCATTTGGGATTGGCTCACATGGCGGTCTGTGGTGGTGGCATTGACGTTGATCCAAGCTTACGTTTTAGTAGGTTCCACCTACCTGATATTGAAAACCACAGATACTCTGCAAGACACTCACTACAAGACAGCAACTCTAGCCACGTGGACAACATTGGCGGGTGCCATCTTCATCACAATAAGTACTCCAATCATGTCAGAGCAAGCTCGTTCCTTACTGTTTGATGCTCCTTTGGTGTACATCTTTGGGTTAATTCCTATTCTCGGGATCTTGCTAGTTGCTGCCCTATTACGGAGCTTGAGCCAGAAGGAAGAAACTACACCGTTGGTGTACACCTTTCTGCTGTTCTCCCTTTCGTTTATCGGTCTAGGCTTTATGGTATTTCCTAATATCATTCCACCTAGTGTGACTATTTATGAGGCCGCCGCTGCGCCCAGTTCATTGGTGTTCATGCTAACGTTTATCGGCTTTTTGATCCCGATTTTGTTGGCTTACAACGTTTACAACTATATCGTGTTCCGGGGCAAGATTGCTGACGAAGCTGCTGAGTAAGTCTGATTCTTGAACGCGACGTATTGAGACTAACAAAGGATCCCGTAGCCAGGTGTGCATGGGATCCTTTGCTAGTCTTATTTTTCTAGTCTTATGAATGGTATCAACCGGACTGATTCCCACCCAGTCTCATTCCCACATGGATCCAGGATCCTCGGTGGAGAGACCTTGGTCGAATACACTTTCGTCAGAGGCCGCCCCAAACTGTCCTTGGTCAAACTCGCTGCGCACTGAGGCTGGTGATGGACCACTCGAACCGGACCCTGTGGCTCCTGATCCGTGTTCAAACGTTTCTAACCAAGCTCGGATCCGCTCGGCTGCCACGTCTCGACCACCTAATCCAAAGGCCAGCGCAATTGCCACCGCGATCGCTCCTAAGATCAAGCCAAACGCCAAGACAACGATATCAGTTGCCACCCCCATCTGCTGCAACGCCATGGCACCCACAAAGACCCAGATAGACACTCGTGCTGCTTGGGCTAGGACGCGAGCTTGGGATCCTTGGAAACTGCAGATCAAGTTAAACGCCAGGTTTGCCAAGTACAGACCGATACCAAAGATGAAGGCACCCACTAATACGCGTGCTGACACGGCTAGCAAGCCTTCCACAATGTCAGTCAAGGTTTGGAACTGTAGGACCTCAGTGGCCGGTACAGCCCCGAATAGCATGATGCCCACTAGTACGATGATGCCAACGATTTCAGAGGGAGTTCGCGTCATCTGGCCTGACTCTATAGCTGTTTCGACTGGATCCGTGCTGCCCTGACTAGCTGTAAGGCCCAACCAAGTCCACACTCGATTAAAGCCCACTGTTGTCAGCAACTGTGTCACGATAGTCGACAAAAATCGGCCAATAAAGTAGAACAGCACGATGATCAAACCCGCCGCGAAGATTTGCGGAATCACCGTCGACACCTGCTCTAACATCTCAATGGCCGGATCCGAAATCGATTCAATCGCCAAGGCATCCAATGCCGCAATTGCTGTCGGAATCAAGATTAGTACATAGACTAAATTGCCGACCAATGATGAAATCGTCGCTTGCCCTTCCTGGGTTGAGAGACCAAACTGAGATCCCATCCGATCGGCACCCGCTGCGGCTAATAGATTGGTAACAATGCCACGGACGACTCGGGCTAACAGCCAGCCTAATCCTGCATAGATTGACGCCCGCAGGATCCGAGGTAGCGCTAACAAGATCTGTTCCAGAATGGCTTGGACGGGTTCAATGGAGGATCCTTCTAAAGCCAGGGCCTCGAGCACTAGTGGCAAGAAGAACAAGAAGATAAACCAGTAGAGCAAGTTACCTAAGGCTTCGTTCACTAAGAAGGGACTTTCTTCTTTAGTCGTGCCGGTTTGCTCAGCTAAGCGATCATCCAGTTGAAAACGTGCTAGACCTCGGGTTAACAGCAATCGAGAGAGAGTGGCCATCAGCCACGCAACAGCTAACAACAGTGCAGCTCCTCCAATGCGAGGAACGTAGGCAAAGATCTCTCGGAGGAAACTATCGAGCGGCCCTGAGACAACCTCTAAGCCCAATGCCTGCAGGAACCCAACCACCACAAACAGCATGGTGATCCAGTAGAGGGATTGAGAGATCCAAAGTTCAGTCTTAGGGGCATCAACTCCTTCTTGACCACCTGTAATCCATTGTCCTAGGCGATTATCCAGGTTCGTTTTCTTGAGGAGGGTTAAGGCGGTTTGGGCTACCAAGGTCGCAAAGACCCAACCCAATACCAACACCAAAATGCCTCCAACTAATCGAGGTACAAACTCCCCGAGTTGAGCCAGAAGGCTACCGACAAATGGGGGCATATCACTACCAATCGACATATCACTACCAAACGAAGGTCATACTGTACTTGTACACAGTCTTTAGCCTCCAGGATAGCGTGGTGAGTTGCAGTTTTGTAACAGACGGCTAATATCTAACTCATTACATTTTGAATCCAAGCCAGATCTGAGCCTCTACTTACATAAGCTCATGTATCTAAGCTCATGTATCTAAGTTAGTGAGAGCGATTAAGACCACCTCCTTACCCTTAATGCTCGATCATGGTTGCAATCTTGTATTTTGAAACTTGTATCGGTTAAACTCTATTTAATTTGAATAAGCCCTCAATAAGCTTTTCTTAAACTACCACGTTTGTGACAAGCTATTGCAGAGTATTACAAAGCTATGGCAGTTTTTCAGGCTAGAACACAGCTCATTTGGCTAAGGGAATCACCGATAGTGTGATAGACCGCTGAGAAGCTCTCGCAAACCCTATATCTAGTCTAGACATGAATCAAAAGCCTATTCAATTAATAATGCGCTCTCATTGAAATCCAACCGATGCATTAAATAAACATGTCGATTAGCTTTGGTTTGTGAACAGACTGCTTAGCGTGGATCCTGGCATGGTGGGATGAGAGAGGCCTGATGTGTACTATGTAATCTCACCGACTCCAACACTCTACGGGATGGATCCGTCGCCATGAGGTGAGGACTCTGAGCAGGCCTTCAGAGGGATCCAAGTGGGATCGATGGCGGGGACATAATTTGAATATGGAGACGCTGTATGACTAAGTTGAATGCGATTAAGGCGTTATGTCGCGCCATGTTAGCGATCGCCGCCTGTTTCGTGCTGGCAGCCTGTGGATCTGATGGTGGAACGACTGTTGCTGTCAATTCCCTCCCCACCGGCTTTTTGACAAGCCAAGCGCCATTGGTGCGTACGCTAGCGGGCGGTACGATCACACCGATTTTGACGGTTGGAGATTTCCCTACCGAAACGCAGACACCGGTTGAAACCTCAACTTTCGCACCGATTCCAGATGGTCTTGGGATCTTTGAGCCTGGTGATGGTACCGTGGTTGTCTTCGCCAACCATGAACTCAATGCTGAGAACCAATCGTTTGGCTCGCCCGGTGTTGATACTGATGTTGAAGGTGTGCAAGCTTTCGTGGGCTCTCGAGTGTCTCGTACTGTCCTCAATCCTGAAACTAAGGGAGTACTCGACATTACTTACCCAGTAGATGGTAGTGAGAACTATGCACGTTTGTGCTCCGGGACCTATGCGAATGCAGCAGAAGGGCTGCCTGGAGGTTGGTGGCTAGCCGGCGAAGAAGCCGTCCCCAGCCCGAACGGGGATCTTACTATCGCAGTTAGAAATGATGGTGGCCAGGTCATTGAATTACCTTGTTTAGGGGCCTTCAGCCATGAAAACGCGATCGCGGTTCCTTACTCGGGTCAGGTGGTCATCATTGGTACAGACGACGCCTTTCCTCCTGGTGAGGACAGCTTTTCTGAGCTCTACATGTTCGTCTCTGATTCTGAAAGTGAACTCCTGAGCTGCCAAGGGACACTCTACGTTCTAGCAACACCTGCTGCCCAGGTTTCTGGTAACTTGACAGAAGGTCAAACAGTCACTGCTCAGTGGATTGAAGTTCCTGATGGAATTGCACCTATTGAAGGCGCTCTGCAGGATTTTGCCGACCAAGTGGGTGCTTTATCCTTCGTTCGTCTTGAGGATGCTGACTATGATCGCCGCCCTGGTTTTGGGCCTGCGTTCTTCGTCGCAGATACCGCTGATGCTGACGTGACCGGGAACTCCCGTATCGGTGCTACTTGCAATGATGGGTTCTGTGATATTGCCGGATCCTTGTACCGCGTTAACTTGAACACGTCTAGTCCAACTGGAGACGGGACTCTAACTTTGGTCTCTCGGTCTCCCGGCCCTGCAAGCTACTGGGCCTCCCCGGATAACATTGCAGTCAATGCTAATAGCATCATGATCCAAGAGGATCCCAATAGCCGGGTTGGCTTCACTCGTCCTGGGGGAATCTGGAACTGTCCTCTAGAAGGTGAAGGGATTGGCAACTGCACTGAGGTAGTGCGACTAACAGATGAAGGCGGCGAAACTAGTGGCATTATCAGCACCGAAGACATCTTTGGCTCTGGCACATGGCTATTTGCCGTTCAAGCCCACGATGTTCCTCAGCCGCTACTTGGTCTAGCCGAAGAGAATGGTCAGCTCATCCTACTGGAGCAGCCTGGCACATAGTCTGTATTGACATTCAAACCGACTGATCCTGACAGATCGGTTTTCTAAGCAAATAGCTAATTTCAGTGCAAGGGATCCCAACGCGGATCCTTTTTTGTTGGATAGTTTTTTACTGGGTAATTCTTTGAGGGTGATTCTCAGCAAACATAAATAATCATCACAAGGCATTCAGAACTTCAGCGGGACCAACTACCGATAATCCAGGTGTAGAGAGATACGTGTGTGCCACTCGGTAAATATCATCCACTGTCACCGCTTGGATCCGTTGGGGATACTCCTTGTCATAATCAATGCCTAATCCTAAAATCTCGAAGGATCCTAGTAGCTGTGCAATTTGAGCATTTGTCTGCTTACCCAAAGCGTACTGACCTAGGACTTTCCGTTTAGCCCGTTCAATTTCAACCGTTGTCAACTTAACCTCAAGTAAACGCTTCATTTCAGCCGTTAGCCGATCCAGGGCCAGTCGCGTATTTTCAGTGGCTGTCCCCATATAAGCCACAAAAGGGGCTGGGTCACGACGAGTCGCATACACAGATGACACTTCATAAGCGAGTCCTAGCTTTTCTCGCAATTCCACAAATAAACGGCTAGAGAGACCATTTCCAAGATACGTCGATAGCACCTTCAACACAGGGTAATCCGGATCCACAGCCGCGGCCCCACGATACCCAATCATTAACATGCTCTGATGCGTATCTTGAACAGACTTCAGTATTTCGGAGCATTCAATGGGCTCTAACGGCAGCTTCAGCTGAAATGGATCTTCATCAGGGGCCTGCCAGTCTCCCAACACAGACTCCACCTGTGCCACCATATCCTCTGTCGGCATCGGACCAATCGCTACAATCACTAACTGGTCAGGTCGAAAGTGGCGACGATGAAATTGAACTAAATCCTCACGAGTTAGTCTTTGAACGGTTGGGATCCGTCCCATTACTGGAGTTGCATAAGGATGGTTAGGGAAGAGGAGTTGACGCAATTTATCAAAGGCTAATGAAAAGGGGCGCTCTTGGTGAGATTGGATCCCTTGCAACATCAAAGTCTGTTCTCGATTGACCTCATGTTCTGGAAAGATCGGATCTCTCAGTAAATCTCGGGCTAAACACAACACATCAGCATAATCGTGAGCGACACACTTGAGGCTGACTTCAAAATAATCCGTCGTTACGTCACTACTAATGGACGCTCCCAGTGACTCAATTGTAGCGGCTATAGCATGAGCATCTTGGGTTGAGGTTCCGCGAGTCAATACTGCAGACACTAGATTCGCTAAACCAGCCTGATCCGCAGAATCGACACAACTACCGGCATGGAGAAAACTACGAATCGCCACAATATCAACTGTCGGGTTTTGAACCGTAACTAGGGTGATTCCGTTCGATAACCGGCAGCGACAAGCAGGCTGATGAAGTGCTGGAGCTGGAGCGGATCTCAAGGTCATTAGAGTGAGTGAATGAAATAAAAGCCAGATTGATCAACGAACTGTGATGAGCCCAGTAGACTTAATTGAAGACAGACCTAATTGAAAACAGACTTAGTTGAAGACTAACTCTCGCTGTTGGGGCAGAGAGGTTGCCTGTGGCTTCAAGATCGTCAGAATATACTTATCAGCGGATAGATATTTCTGGACAATCGACTGAATCGTCTCCGGAGTGATTCGATGAACCCACTCTAGATACCCCAAGGCCAGATCCATTCCAGACCCAGTGTGTCCAGACCAGTTAGCAATTGTATCATAGTATCCAAACAAACTGGCGAGCTGACTGGGTGCCTCTGTCGAGAAAATGAAGTCATTCATCAGGAGCCGGCGGATCCGTTCAATATCGGCAATAGTCACTAACTGCTCTCGCAGGATCCGAAGTTCATCTCGGATGGCTTCTTCCACCACTTCTAAGTAGGTTGTATCCAGCATCGCACTGATATGGAAGAGCCCTGGATCCTGGTGCACCATTGATGAGCAACCGATCCCTCGAACCCAGCCCCGCTGTTCACGCAGACGCTGCACCAACCGAGAATTACGGCCATCCCCCAAAATAGATGCTACCAGTTCTAGTCCACAGGCTTCCTGCCAATTGTGAACACTAACCGTGGGCCACGCCATAATCAACCGTGCTTGCTCAATACGAGGATGTGGGTACTCAATCCGAATACACTCATCCAACTCAGGCCGAGTCGCCAAAGGAATAGGGACCGCAGCAGGCACCGCTGGCTTGAAGCCGAAGTATCGCTTAATTAAAGCTAGTGTGGCATCTAGATCAAAGTGTCCAACGACAACAACTGTCATATGCTCAGGTTGATACCAACTGCGATGATACTGCCGTAGGATGTCTGGTGTGATGTTGTAGAGGCTTTCCATCGTTCCCAAAACAGGACGCCCGTAGGGATGATGCGGGTAAGCCTGTGCCAGCATCCCATGATAGGCGGTGTAATCTGGGCTATCACTAGCACGACGAATTTCTTCTAAAACGACTCGGCGTTCCCGCTCAAACTCTTGCTCTGGGATGGCAGCGTGAGCCACAACCTCAGCCAGGTAGGGCAGTGTATCCGCTACATCTTGAGAGGCTACAGTGATGTAGAAATGGGTATAATCCTGACCTGTAGCTGCATTAACGACCCCTCCACGACCCTCAATTGCGGCATCCAGTACACCCGGCTTCAGTGTCTCTGTCCCCTTAAACACCATGTGCTCTAAGAAATGAGAGATCCCCAGCCAAGGATCCGGTTCATTGCGACCCCCAGCTCTGACCCAGACATCGACCGTAACCGCTTCAGTCACAGCCATGGGATGCAACACAACGGTGAGTCCGTTGGCTAATTGGCAGGTAAATGCCGGTTGGAGTGCAGTAGGTAGTTTCAAAATCAAAGTCGCCTGGGGATGACAGTCTTCATTCTAGTACCGGAGACCTAGAGTAGGCCTGATAGATCTGGCGGACAGTTAGGACCTTAATCTCAGCTCAAGCATGACTCTAGGGCCTGTCCTACTCTACGGAGCTAGCTTTCTCCCATTCATACTCCAGGGATCCGGTTCCTATTGTTGGCTCAGATACATCTAGGCAAATTCAACGCTCTCAGCATTAAACTCCTGCGGAGCTGCGGTGCGAAACTAGCATGACTATGACTTACTCGGGCCCTATCTTCTCAGGATCATCTCCGGAGCGTTTGATATCAGCAGCAAGAGACGGATCCAAATCATCAATCCGAAAGCCTGGAGGAAATTCATTGCGCTCTCGAATTTGATTTAGAATCTCAGGCACCAGCAAAAGCCCCATCGCCTTCGCCAACCCGGCTACGATATCCCCTTTATCAATCAAACCAGCCACGGATCCAGCTGGCGTCCACACGACGACTTGGCGCAACTCATGATGTCGCTGCATTAGCAGTATCACATCCTTGATCGAAGTGTCTTCCGGGAGCCCTTCAATCTCCTCCATGGGCTGCAAAATATCGCTAACCGTCCGCTGATCCCAATGACTACGCTCAATGGAACGCACTCGATCCTGTTTGATCAGACCTTTATAACGACCATCCGCTTCAGCGAAATAGACATCGGGGAGCGGATGGGTTGAGTTCTCGGATGACTCAGCAGACTCATTCTGCTCCAAGGAGAGCAAGTACTGGTCAACAAAGTCCCGTAGGGTCATCTGGCTATCGACAACTCGATACTGACGGGTCATTACATCCCGAGCTCTTAGCGACGTTAAACTACTTTGAAGCTTGAGATACTGGGAGTAGTTACGGGCATTGTTGAGAACAAACAACCCAATCAGGAATAACCAGATGCCACCAAATATGGATCCTTGCAACAGAGAGTAGACCGCCAGCGCCATCAAGGTGTACCCCACAACTTGCCCTGACCGCGATGCCCACCGAATCCCCATCCGCGCATCACCCGATACCCCCCAGACCACAGCCTTCAACATCTGGCCACCGTCAAGAGGTAATCCCGGTAACAAGTTAAACAGGGCAAGTGAGATATTAATCCCAGCTAATGATTGCAAGACAACATAAGGCAGTGACTGGTCGGGAATCCATCCGCTCTCAAGCAGCAGAACTAAGAAGCAGAAAAAAGTAATGTTGAACGTAGGTCCCGCTGCTGCCACCCAAAAAGCCCCTCGCGCTGTCGAGGCTTCCCGTTCTAGGGCAGCAACTCCTCCAAACACAAATAATGTGATGGATTTGACTTTGACACCCTGAGCCAGTGCCACCAAGCTATGGGCTAACTCATGGGCTAACACGGATCCGAACAGCCCAGTGGCTAGTAAAATTCCGCCTACTGTCACCGTTAGCTGACTGAGGTCTTCAAACTGATTGGCAAGGCCTTGGGTGAACGATAACGCGATTAATATGGCGATAGGGATCCATGAGTAGTCGATATAGAAGGGGATCCCCAGTAAGTTACCCACACGCCATGCGGTTTGCATTATCGAGCTCCTAGTAGCACCAGTGAGGCTGAATACCAATCAACAGCCCCTTGATCTTCATCAGCGTTTATCAATCAAACTCTCTCTACTCTAGTCTCTATACCTCTGAAGAGACAGCTTGAGAGCGGACATCTGTCAAGATAAATCGGTCCCAATGAGAAAGCGTCATAGGCCAGTAGTTCCCTTCAAGCGACTCCATTTCAAGCAGCTCCATTCAGACGGAGCCATTGGATTCACTAGGTTCCAGAAGAGTCCCTGTGAGGCAAGCCCCATCCCACAGGACCCCATCCATCTGTGCCGTATCCAGCAGAGCACAAAGCAGATTAGCCCCTTCTAAATTCGCTCCCCGCAAAACAGCACCAGTCAGATTGGCTTCTTCAAGATCGGCCCCAGAGAGATCAGCCCCCGCTAAGTTCGCATTGGAGAGATCCGCTTGGAGTAGGTTGGCTCGGGCTAGGCTAGCGCCCCGTAGATCCGCCCCTCGCAGATCCGCCCCAGCTAGGTTTAGCTGACTCAAGACCGCTCCAGCCAGAAAGGATCCACTAAAACTTGCCTGCAAGACACTTGCCTCCGAAAAGGTACAGGCCCGCAAGTCCGCGTTCCGACAATCCGCCTCATCCAGTCTTGATCCCGTTAGGTCTGCTCCTCGCACTACAGCGCGTAGATTGGCTGATCTCAAATTCGCCCCCGTAAGCGTTGCGCCTTTGAGATCAGACTGAGCTAGATTGGCTCCGCTCAATTCAGCCCCAGCCAGGTTCGCCCCAGAGAGATTAACCGCGTTGAGATCCTTACGCTGCCCTGCCCGAATCTGATCGAGCTCTGACTCTGAAAATGATGCCATGCCTCACCTCACACGCTGGGCTGATGAGCAACACCTGAGGATTCCAGCGTAGGTGATAGCCGGCTCCCTCCTTCATCCAACCACAGTGCGGGGATGTGGCTGGGCCGGTCGGGGAGCTGCATCATGCCCATCTCCGTTAAGCGAATAACCGTCGTTAGCAATTCAATCAACCCCGGGTCAAATCGAGTGCCGTTAAATTTCTGACAGTGAGTCACAGCCTCAGATGGAGTCATGGCTGGACGGGATCCTCGTGGTTGGGTCAGCTCCTGAAAATAAGAGGCTAAACCCAGAATCCGAGCATCTAAGCTAATATCTTCACCCCGTAAGCCCTCAGGATATCCGCTCCCATCCCAATGTTCGAGATGCTGGGCGACCGTTTGTGCCACTAGCTTCAGTTCTCGAATGGCAGTGAGGAGTTGGCTCCCAATGAGGGCCCGCTCGGGCCACAGCACCTTCGTTTTCGGATCCATGTAACTCTCAGGGGAGGCGAACAAATCGGATGGGGCCTGGGCTAACCCAATACGGAATAACAGACCGGCTAGACGCAGACGACGCAGTTGAATTGTCGGTAAATCTAGCAGCTGCCCCAAGGTCTCGCACAAAGCGGCAACTTGGAAAGAGGCTACGGGGTTATCCGGATCCTGGCTATCCACCCGTTGGGCCATTCGCAAAAACGCCTGCAACTTATTGGCATTTAGGTTACGGCTGAGGCGGAGAGCTTGCCCCTCCAATTCCCAAAATTCTCGCGTCTGACGCTGAAGGGTGATCAGTTGCTGCTGACTGGTTTGGAGGTAATTCACGATGCGGGTAACGACACCAGAGAGATCCTGTTGGGGTTGATCGGTAGAGGCTTTGATATCGGCTAACTTAGCTCGCACCTGAGCCATCAGCGTTGGATCATAGGGTTCTATCCGATTCAGTAAAATATCGGCAGATTGATCAACCTGTTCTCGATCAAAAGTCCATAGGCCATAAAACTTACGCTCGATATCCCGAGATGGGAGTCCATGTTGAGCGTATTCTTCCTCCGGTAGCTCATAGCAGAGCACCATTGCGGCGTAGCTGCTATCTAAAATGATCAGATTCCACTCCCGCACCAAAGGATCCTGACCATCAAGGGAGACCAGAGATACATTCGGCAAGGAGCCGGTGGGATGAGTTGCTAGGCCACTGTCGGGCATCGCGGCGATCACAACGTGATCTGACTTCTGAGCCAGATCCGCATAGCGATCCGCTTCCTGTAGATACCACTTCCCTTCCTGAAAGGTCACCAGAATGAGGGGATTGCCCTGGTCTGTCTGAAGAACGTGATCCTCAAGAGCGTGACACAAAGCAACCAAGGTATTCTTGAGGTAGACTCCGTAGCTCGAAGGGAGCTGACCGTCGGGCAGAGCAGCTTTGAGTTGATGAAGCGTTGCGTCGGGATGCATGAAAAAAGGAGTGTTAAAAGCGAAAAAAAGCAAGTTTAATCTTATCGTAACCAGAGACGCTCCCACGAGAGGAACTCTCTGCTCAGACTTTAGCCTAACTACTTCTTCCTCAGGCGATAGGTAATCCGGCCCTTGGTGAGGTCATAGGGCGTTAACTCCACTTTGACGCGGTCACCCGGCAAGATTTTGATGTAGTTGCGGCGGATTTTGCCAGAAATGTGGGCCAAGACGTTAAACCCGTTATCCAGGTCCACTCGAAACATGGCATTAGGAAGAGATTCGGTGACAACCCCTTCCATTTCAATCGCATCTTGTTTGGACAAGTAGGATCCTCCTAAAATCAACAAACTAGTAGTAGACCGCAGTCAATTGGACCACTTTGATTAAGCCGAGACATGGGAGTCAATTGACCCAAACTCTCAACCCGTTCACGTGATGTTTAGCGATGACGGCACTCGGCCCTCAGATCACATGGGATCAGGTCAGGATACTCAGCTAGGATCAGTCATCTCTATGGTAGCGGGATCTGCTAAATGTCTGGACCTTACTCAGGAATCGGAGGCAGTCAGGATCCTTCTGGAGAGATGGTACTGGGCTCTTGAGAGCTGAGTTTGTCTAGGCCGAACTGAGCTGCCTTGTGAATTGGGGAATGGGTCTTCATTCGCAGGATTTGACGATAGAGCTTCTCAGCTGCATCAAAGGCTCCCTGTTCACGATATTCATCCGCGATTTTGAGGAGTCGCTGAGCAGAGACATTCTGATCAGGATCTAGGACTTTGCGAATATCATCTAATCGTTCTAGAACGGTCGAGCGCCACTTGAATTCATGGTCAAGCTCTAGAACTTGATGGTAGTACTGCTGGGCCTCTTTGTACTTCTCCTGTTCATCATAAGCAATAGCTAATTGTAGAGCGACTTCTGTCCGGGGCCTCTCTTCAAATTGCTTGACTAGATCCTCAATCCGCTGTACCAATGTCTTTTGCGATGGGGGATGGTGACCACGAGCAGGAGTCCGGCCTGATCGAGAGGGAGGACGAGAGGGAGGCGGGGCCGTTTGAGTTGAGCGACCGAAGGGGCTAGAGGTTTCACGGGCATAGGTCACATTAGTTGCAGCACGGAGATCGAGTCGAGACTTCACAATAAATTGAATTTCAGAAATGAGCTCTTCCCGTTTGTAGCTACCTTTCTTCAAGATCTTTTCAACACAGCCATTTAAGCGTTCTCGATCCTCTTCTGTAATTGCCTTAGCCGTCAGTACAATAATGGGAATAGAACGCCACTCAGCATTTTGTCGCAATCGAGCTGCGAGTTCAAAGCCATCCATCTCAGGCATGATCAGATCTAACAAAATTAGATCAGGTTTCTGCAAGGCCACTTCATCTAGAGCTAGTTGGCCGTTAGCCGCCTCCACCACAGTCCATCCTTCCCGCTCAAGATGGCGGTGTAATACATCTCGACTACTGTCATCATCATCCACCACCAAGACTGTGAAAGCTGCCTCTTTGGACCGATACCGTTTCACTACTTCAACTAGCTGTTCTCGATTGAAGGGTTTACTGAGGTATTCAGTCGCGCCCAGAGCATACCCCAAGTTTTTATCATCCACGATAGTGACCATCACAACCGGGATCCGGGCTAGATCCATGCTAGCTTTCAATGCGTTTAAAACTGCCCAACCATCCATGTCAGGCATCATCACATCTAATGTAATAATGTCAGGCTGTATCTTTTCAGCCATTCGCAGCCCCTCAGCGCCCCCTTTCGCTACTTCAACTCGAAACCCTTCCTTCTCTAAGGCACGGCGAATCAAGTCACGCACCGCTGGATCATCATCAATGACCAACACAGTAGGAGCATCTTGAGCAACAGGCTGATGGGATGCCTCAGAGGTCTCGATCTCAAACGTAAACTGTGAGGCGGTAGTGGGTGGATGTTGGGTGACTCGTTGTAATTTTGGATCGACCACTTCAGCTGGAATGTAGAAGGTAAATTGACTACCTTTGCCGTACTCACTCTCGACGGTAATATCACCACCCATCATTTGGCAGAATTTACGGGTAATCGCCAAGCCTAACCCTGTCCCTCCATACTTGCGAGTTGTGGATGAATCAGCCTGCGAAAAGGCCTGGAAGAGTTTTTTCAATTGCTCCTCAGTCATCCCAATGCCGCTATCTTTGACTTGGAAGAATACCCATTCCCGGCCTTTGGAAATCTTACGAGTCACGCTGAGAAATACCGTGCCTTCGTGGGTGAATTTACACGCGTTGCTGAGAAGGTTAAACAAATTTTGGCGAATCTTAGTCACATCTGCCCGCATTGTGCCGACACTAGCTCGACAATTAACCTCCAGCTTATTGTTATTCTGCTGTAGTAAGGGTTGAATTGTGGAGACAACCTCATCAACAACCGTGCTCACTGTAAAGCTTTCCAGATAAAGCTCCATCCGGCCAGCTTCAACCTTCGAGAGATCAAGAATGTCATTGATTAATCCCAGGAGATGCTTACCGGCTGAATGAATCTTGTACAAGTCGGGAATAAACCCTTCTAGCTCCTCCTCCTCTGCTTCTTCCATGAGCATCTCGCTGTAGCCAATAATTGCGTTCATCGGTGTTCGCAGTTCATGGCTCATATTAGCGAGGAAGGTACTTTTAGAGTGATTAGCGGATTCCGCTGCTTCCTTCGCCCCCTGCAATTCCTCAAGGGCCTCACTGAGACGGTTGGCCTGCTCGCGCATGATTTCAACTTGCTTCTCAGTTTGAGCATGGAGATGCGTTTGTTTGATGGCAATTGCCAGTTGATCAGCGACAGCCTGGATCAGTTCAACTTCAGTCAACCGCCACTGACGAGGGGTGCTGCTGATGCACAGGAGATAGCCTGAATATCCCGAGACATCTTCAACCGGAACGGCCACCGCCAGAAGACTGACAATTCCTCGTTGCGAAAAGTCGGTCTTTACCTCGGCGGCTAGATTAGGATCCTCTTGAGTACTATCAAGGCGAATGACCTGCCCCTTTTGCATGGCCTCGTCGACTGTGCCAAGGGAACTGAGGCTCATGGGGCCAATCTCAGGCGGTTGCAGATCAAGGCGATACTGACAGACACGATCAAGTAGGTGTTGTTCACAGTCGTACCAGCCGAAGGTAACGCGGTCGACTTTCAAAAGCTTAGAGACTTCTTCAACAGTGGTTTGAAGGGTGGTCTGGAGATCTAGTGACTCCCGGATCCGGCTGGTCAATCGATTCAGTAAGTCTGCTCGGGCCGCCTGAGTCCGGGTTTTTTCAGCCTGTTGCAACTGTTCTATCGTGATGGCCCCTGCACACAGCAGGAGTAAACCCAATACAGCGGCCTGTACATTCAAGGGCTGAAGTTGGCGTTCTAGGTTTTGCCGAGGGATGACCAACCCTAAGGACCAATTGGCATGGGTGAGGCGAGCAAAGATGGCATACGCTTGCTCCCCGGTCGGGAGTCTCACGAGTTCAGTCCCGCTAGGCTGCTGCACCATCAATTGAGCCAAGGTGGCTAGGGCGGGGTCTGGGTGCTCTAAAAGTGGCTTCTGACCTGCATATTCACGCATGAGATCAGGATCTGGATGGGCAATCGGGATCCCGGCACTGTCCAGCACCAACGCATAACTACCCTCTTCTTGGGGCAGACTGGCGACGATACTGGCCACTCGGCTGGCGGGGACGACGCCAATGAGCCCCCCAGTTACCTCAGGATCCTCTCGCGGGTAATCAAGTGCCTGGAGGTTTTGAATTCGCAGAGTGGTCTCTGCTTCAGACAGGGATTCCGATCGGTTGAAGAAGGGGGCCGACCAGACAGGAACGGCCACATTGATATGACGGGTCCCGGCAGTATCAACCACGGGATCACTCACAACCGGGTTCCCCGCCAGGACTTGTTGAAAGTAAGGCTGATCCCCTAATGAGGATAATGGGGGCGCAGCAGAGGGCTGAGTGCTGTTAAAGGATCCATCGACTTGAGCCAAGAGAAACATTTGGTAGTCATCGGTCCGCTGTTCTTCCAGCTGCAGGACGGGGCGAGCCTGGGACCAGTTGAGACTGCGAGTGGATGGAATACTGGCTAGGGTTTCAACTTCAGCAATCCGCTCGACTAACCAACGATCAATCGTGCGATTGGCCTGATCAACTTGCAGTTCGGCTCGCTCTTTCAAACCATCCAGGATCAGCCGCCGCACAACCCAGTAACTCTGAATGGCAGACCCTGCCGCGAGCATCAGGGCCGTGCCAATAACAGCTAACGAAATTAGCTGCTGTGAGCTACGCTCTCCACCTAGCCAGTGCCATGAGTGCCGATGTCCAGAGAGGCCAGGATCTTGAGCCTGAGGAGTGGGGGTGGAGTGAACAACATCCTGACTCATGGCGTCACCTTTGCAGCGAGTGTCTTTACGTCGGTAGTCTCTATATTGGGAAATATATTGGGAAATCGATCAACCGCTTAGTAGACGAAGACGAAGGGGTAATCGTAACAGGCTAACCAGATCTAGGTTTAAGGTTAACAGGCCCCCTTATATTAGCGGGTCTCAAGGAAAACACGTAGAGTCTCTCAAAATACTCAGGAGACTCGTCTTCACAGCACCTTAGGCGGCAACAAGTCGCAGCAATAAGTAACAATGGCGGGTAGGATCCTGACTGAGGCAATTGCTTAATTCTACTCCTGGTTGTTTTTGGGTCTAGTTAACGCCGTGCCCAGTTAATGCTGAGCCTAGTTAACGCCGTGCAATTGTTGCCTGTATCGCTGGGGTTATGCCGGAATAACCGTACGATGAGCTTGATAGATGAGCTTGATAGATGAGCTTGATATTGACTT
>CAYUEE010000044.1:0-34718 GCA_964443615.1 uncultured bacterium
AATTTATCCGATGCGGAGTTGATCGAGCTGGCCACTCATGAACTTCAACACCTCGGCTTACTGAATTCCCGCCAGGATCCGGCTCGCGTCATTGATGGCACGGTAGTCAGAATGCCTAAGGCTTACCCCGTTTATGATCAGAACTACCAGCAGCACGTGAACACTTTGCGCGCCTTTATCGAAACCCAGCTCCCTAATGTCCAAGTGGTGGGTCGCAATGGGATGCATCGCTATAACAATCAGGATCACGCGATGATGACGGGTCTTCTGGCGGCCCGCAATCTCGTATCGCCTGAGGCTCATTACGATCTCTGGTGCGTGAATCAAGATGCCAGTTACCTAGAGGAAACGCAGGCTGATGACACTGATGTCATGGGTCGGACAGTGCCCCAACCGTTAGCAACGCGGTAAGGATCCGTGAACACCCTCGTTGTATCCCCTACCTCTGAGGCCATTGACCACGCTGCCCTTTATCTTCAATTGGGGGAGCTAGTTGCGATGCCGACTGAAACAGTCTACGGATTAGCCGGTGATGCGTTGAATTCCGAGGCTGTAATCAAAATCTTTCAAGTCAAAAACCGGCCCACCTTCGATCCCTTAATAGTGCATGTGGCTCCCTTGTCGTCTGGTTCATCTTGGCTGACCTACTTGCAACAGGATCTGAATCTTGTTGACCTCACCCCCTTAGATCCTTACCTAGAGAGGATTGAACGGATCCTCACTGATTGCTGGCCAGGTCCCCTCACAATTGTGTTACCTCGGACGCCCCGAATCCCTGATTTAGTTAGTAGTGGTCTTCCCACTGTGGCTATTCGTGTCCCCCGTCATCCCGTCGCGCAAGCCCTAATTCAAGCAGCCAAGACTCCCCTGGCAGCCCCCAGTGCCAATCGCTTCGGTCGCATCAGTCCCACCACCGCGACGGCTGTCTTCGCTGAATTGAACGGCAGGATCCCCTATATCTTGGATGGAGGATCCGCACAGATTGGTCTAGAGTCGACTGTTATTGCACCTCAAACGGATGGATCCGTGCAGCTTCTTCGTCCTGGCGGCATCACCCTACAACACTTGCAAGCCTTGACACCTGACCCCATTCACATCAACCCTACCCCTGCAGTCCAAGGATCCTCTCCTGGCCTGTTGAAAAGTCATTATGCACCTGACAAGCTGTTTCTGTTGCTCCCCAAATCCCTAGCAGATCTCACGGCCACTGAGTTGAAGGGGATAATGGATCGGTGGCTACCCCCAGTTGAGCGACTCGGGATCCTGGCATTTTCAGGAGAGCAGGAGGCTAAAGTTCAACAGACACGTCAACTGTTAGGGATGGATCCTGACTGTATTCACATCGAAGTTCTTAGTCCTGACGGTGATCTTGTTGAAGCAGCGCGCACGTTCTTCACGAAACTACGACAGCTGGACCAAGGATCCGCCACAGTCCTGCTGGCTGAACCCTGCCCCACCGATCAAGGATTGGGCTATGCCATTCAAGATCGTCTGCGCAAAGCGACTGCAGCTTCAATGGATCCACTCCGCTAAAATCCTGGCCTTTACATTCCTTATCCTGGAGGGTCGAAGGCATGAGATACGATTAATGGGCTTAACGCCATATGACACACTGGGCCATGCGTCCTAGGTCAGCTTTTGCATTAGATCGATTAGAGGAGACACGGATCCATGACACTTGAGGAGTTTCTAGCCCAGCAAGCAGGGGAATGGATGAGTCAGCGTACCAGTCATACCGTGGCCACGCGCGCATCAACTGCTGAACGGCTAGAGGTCATCGTTACCGCTCTATCAGCTCAGGATCCAAGTGTCCGTCAATTGTGTGAACAACAGGGATCTCCCGCTGAGTCCGCCGCCGGTGCCATTCAAACTCAATGGTCCAGCCCTTCAACTAAAGGGTCCGCTACTCTGGTCCTCCTGCCTGAGACCATGGATCCTTCTCAAGGTCAGTTTGTACAGGATAAAGTTCAAGGATCCTTTCAGTTTGGGGCGGATGGGGTGTTAACACTCACTGGGACGATGCCACAGCCGGCGAAAACTCTGACATTCAATGAAAGAATTTGGTTTGCCAATGAGAACTTCCGGATCCGAGCGAGTTTAATTCAAGAGGGGGATACCCTGGTTGTCTCATCCTTTTTTACGGAAATTCGTAAGTTGGCTAAGCCTGAGTCCACGGATAGCTGAAGGTGTATTGGGCTCCTTTCAGGAGTTGTGTAACGCTTTTGCCGATTGTTCCTCCGGTTTCATGCCCTTGAAGTCGGGTGCGGAGGGTCTCAACCCGGAAGGCCCAGGTGGCTCCTGATGATACCCAACTCTTGAGGAGAAGGCTATTCCAGCTCAGTTGTCAGACGGTAACAGCTCCCTTCACTGTGGTGCAACGGATCCGACTAGCCTCTTATTGATCGCTCCGAGCAACGCAAAGGATCCCCAGTGCTACACATTGATCGCTCCGGGCTGCAGAGAGGATCCTGAGTGCTACACATTGATCGCTCCGGGCTGCAGAGAGGATCCTGAGTGCTGCAGATGGATTCTTGGTAGGTGCAGGTAGATTCCTGGTATTGGGAGAGAAGTCCACTAAAGTATCTCAAGTCTACTTGCTGTAGATGAGATTGAGGCGGATCCTGTACTCCACTCTAAGTTGGCGGAAACCTTGTCCTAGTCGGTAATTTGGGAGCCCTTCAATTCAAGATCAGATGGATCCGGGCTGGGCGTGTGGTTGACAGTAGACTGAGCGGATTCCCTTTGCGCCAACCCTCAGGATCCTTGTGCCGCTGGACCCAACTTAATCCAGTGATGCGAATAATCAACGCTAAGATTACACAGGATCCTGATGTATTGCAGTGAGAACTATGGCCAGCGGTAACTCTTTCGGAACCTTGTTTACCCTTACCACCTACGGTGAATCGCATGGGGGGGCTGTGGGGGTGATTGTCGATGGCTGTCCCCCTCAAGTTCCCATCAGTGAAGCTGATATTCAGGTGGAGCTTGACCGCCGGCGTCCAGGTCAAAGCCATATCACCACACCTCGCAAGGAATCGGACCAGTGTGAAATCACGTCTGGTGTCTTTCAAGGCAAAACCCTCGGAACGCCCATTCACATCCTGGTGCGGAATAAGGATGCTCGTTCCGCAGATTATCAAGAAATGGAGCAGACCTACCGTCCCTCTCATGCTGATGCCACCTACGAAGCTAAATACGGGATCCGCAACTGGCAAGGGGGGGGGCGGGCCTCTGCTCGGGAAACGATTGGTCGAGTCGCCGCTGGGGCAATTGCGAAGAAAGTATTGAAACTGGCTGCCCGTGTTGAAATTCTGGCCTACGTCACTCGGATCCATACCCTTGAAGCTCAGATTGATCCGGCCCAGGTCACTCTAGAGGCAATTGAAGCTAATCCAGTGCGATGCCCAGATCCAGAGAAGGCGGCTGAGATGATCAAACTGATTGAAGACACAGGTCGCGCCGGCGATTCTTTGGGTGGTGTATTGGACTGTATCGCCCGGCATGTCCCCCGTGGCTTAGGATCCCCTGTGTTCGACAAGCTAGAAGCGGATCTAGCCAAAGCCATCATGTCTCTTCCCGCCACCAAAGGATTTGAAATTGGATCCGGATTTGCTGGCACCTACCTCACAGGCAAACACCATAACGATGAGTTCATCATGACCGAAACGGGCTGGCGGACCGCCACCAATCGCTCCGGCGGGATCCAGGGGGGCATTTCTAATGGAGAAGACATTAGCCTACGTGTTGCCTTCAAGCCCACTGCCACGATCCGCCAGAGCCAAAAAACCGTCACCAAATCGGGAGAAGACACCGTTCTAGCAGCCCGAGGTCGGCATGATCCCTGTGTGCTCCCACGTGCTGTTCCTATGGTAGAAGCGATGGTCGCTCTCGTCCTCTGTGATCATCTCCTCCGCCAAACCGCTCAATGCGGCACCCTACCCCCCTCTGCCATCGCTCAAGCCCTTGAACTTAGTCCAGCTCTTTAACCAACCGGTTCAGGATCCGTCCCAGAGGTCTCATCCTGGTGTTGACTCACCTCATCAGGCAGGGATTGAGCCGTTGTTAGGTTAGGATCCTGGACCTCTGAATCTTGAACGTCTGGGGTCTCCACTGATCTATCTGAGGTCCCCTTTGCCGACACGCGTGCTGACCCCTCATCTACGACCTCCGATGGCGTAACCCAATCATCCTCTGTCAGCGGATGGATCCGGCGAATCGGTAAATTGGCAATTAGAGCAGTGGCCCCAGACTCACAGGTGACATCAAACTGGAGCGACTCCATATCAAGCTCGACATACCGGGAGACAACCTCTAAGATTTCATTCCGCATGGCGGTCATGGCTTCTGGTGTTAAATCAGACCGATCATGCGCTAGCACTAACCTCAGACGTTCCCGAGCTTGGTCGCGAGAGCTCTCTTGGCGGTTGAACAGAGCGTCAAGCAATGTGGACAGCATACGATTACAAGACCTTCTGTGAGAGGAACTTCTTCAAACGACTGACAAACCCATTGTTCATCAAGTCATCTAAGTCTAAAAAGGGAACCGTTTTACCCATCAACCGTTCCGCTACATTATTAATGGCCATACCGGCTAGAGTCTTATCCCCTGACAACACTAGCGGCTCGCCTTTATTGGTTGAAACAATCACATCTCGATCCTCCGGCACCACCCCCAGCAACGGAATTGCTAGGATCTCTTTCAAATCTTCCACTGACATCATCTGCCCTGCCTCCACCATATCCGGACGGACCCGATTCACAATCAGACGTGTAGGCCGAATCTGAGCCGCTTCGAGCAAGCCAATCACCCGGTCGGCATCTCGGGCTGCAGATAACTCTGGAGTGGTTACAACCACCGCTTCGTTGGCGCCTGAGATCGCATTGCGAAACCCTTGTTCAATGCCTGCCGGACAGTCAATCAACACAAAATCGTAGCGAGAGGTCAGCTGCTTCACCAGCTTGCACATCTGTTCGGAGGAGACCGCCGTTTTATTCCGGGTTTGGGCGGCAGGGAGTAAGGCTAAGTTGGGGGTACGTTTATCCTTGACTAGAGCTTGTTCTAACCGGCACTCACCGGCAATCACATCCACAGCGGTGTAGACAATGCGGTTCTCTAAATTCAATAGAAGGTCCAAATTTCGCAAGCCAAAATCCGCATCCACTAACACCACAGAGCGGTCCAGGCGAGCAAGGGCGGTGCCCAGGTTGGCGGTAATTGTGGTTTTGCCCACGCCCCCTTTACCGGAGGTTACAACAATCACTCGACTCATAAGGATCCTTTCGCTGCTCGATAGAGTGACAAGTAGTCCTGCACACCAGCAATGCAAATCATACCCTCGTTTAGATAGGCTACCTCAGGGTGAGGAGAGGATCCGTCTGGCGGCCGGGCGACTTGCTCAGCAATGCGGAGCTGAGTGGGCTCTAGCTGCATGGCGATGATGAGACTAGTGGGATCCTGGGGGAACCCGGCATGAGCAATTCCACGCAGGCGGCCCAGCACAATCACATCCCCTCCTGCAATGAGCTCAGCTCCAGGGTTCACATCACCTAACACAATCACAGAAGCAGGATGGCAGACTTCGGTACCCGAGCGGATCGTGGAGGTGAGGTAGAGCGGAGCCTCCGTGTGAATGGATTGAGGAGGGGAGAGGGGCAGCGTTTGGGTCACAGAATAGCCCAACTGGGCGGCGGCAACGGCTGTGGCTCGATGGCGAGTCTGTACACAGGACAACACCAGACGATGCTGATGGATGAGGGCAGCAATTGCTTGAATTTGCACGCTATCTAGAGGACGCTCTTCTGCCCACAGGGTCAATCGGGAGCCGATCTGCCAGAACGGGCGTTGGGCCTGCAATTGCCAGCTGAGATGATCCCAGAGGTCTTCCCAATCCAGAGAGAGGGGGAGGTGCAAGTGCAGATCACGACCATCGGCTCGGAGATAGGACTGACGCAGATCAGGGGCAGGGGAGAGAGCAACCATGCGGAGATAACACAATTAAGGGCGTATCTGAGTAGATCAAATTTAAGCTCAAAATCACAGTAATGGCTTGGGTTAGGTCCCCCAGATTCAAGCTGTCCAACGCAAAAGATTAGAGAAAGGGCGCGGTAGGTCTCAGGGTTTGAACGATCCTGAAGTGATAAGGGTCGAACTTAATGAGTACCTTGATGGGAGACTTTAACATGAATCGATTCATTCTCAGGATCCTTTTAGCTGGATCCGTTGTTGGTGTAGCCGTTGGATCCCCCTCTGCTTGGGCCGGAGAGAGCATTTGGGCTGGAGAAATCATGGGTCGGGGGGCAGTACGAGGTGCTGGGACCGTTGACGGATCCCTCTCAGCCTGGGGCCAAGGCCAAGCCCAAGGATCCGGAGTAGCGCTCTACCGGGATGACTCAGGCCAAGTGCAGATGAAACGAGGCACAGGATCCGTTTCTGGGCGTGGCATCGTGATTGGTCAAGGGTCGGCAACGCTCCGAGGTGCTGCCATCGGTCGAGGATCAGCCCAGGGGCGTGGACAATCTCGCGGACGCTGACGGGTCAACTATTTTAGACTTAAAACAAAGATCCTTCTGCTACAGAGGATCCCTCAAAGCATGACGGATCCCTCAAAGCATGATGGATCCCTCAAAGCATGACGGATCCCTCTGCTACAAAGGATCCTTGTCATGCCGATCTATGAACACTCTAAAACTCTTCAATTTCAGTTATATTTACAACAATCAATGCTGACACCAGTAAAAGCTAGTAAGTGTTTAAAAGAACATTGCGAGTCTTGTTAGCCTCTGCAGACCCTCTTGAGTGGCCGGTGATTCCTTTAGCATAGCGGACTCGACTTTTGCCACTCTCTAGAAATTGCACTATGGCTGTTGCAAACTTGGGCTTGGTTTGAATCAAATCTAAGATAACGTCATCTGGAATCACAGCCACTTCAACATCAGTTTTGGCAATGGCCGTAACCATGCTGAGCTCTCCCGGGAAAAAAGCCGTTTCCCCAAAGATATCTCCGGGTTCCAGTTGACCTAGCTCCTGATGTTTCCCCTGTTGATTCGTTGCATACATCCGGACTTGCCCCTTGGCTAAAATATAGAACCCTTCATCTGGGCGATCTTCTTGTAAGATGAGCTCTCCAGCGCCATAAGTGAGCAAGCGAGTTTCCTGGATGACTCGTTCTAGGTCTTGAGGTTCTAAGTTGGCAAAGTAAGACAAAGTCTGGAGCAGAGATGTAATCACCGACTGAGTTTCCGACGGCATATGTGGAATAGCGGCAGGGATCCCTTCTTTAGCGTCAACATTGTACTGGATTTCAACAGGGTACGGAATCGTAAATCTATGGCGTTTGGCGGCGTAATATACTCTTGGGGTTAATTTGCTAAGCACAGAATAACTTTTCTGAGGCGGAAGCTGGAACCACAATTCATAGTTGATGCCAGTCTCTCCATAGCCAGTAACAAGAGAATATCCTGATGATTCGACATGCTCAACGCCATCAACTAAAGAATTCCTTTAAACCGAGAATCAGTAACAGCAGATCCAGAATCAGTGACGGCCAATCGCTACCCACTGGTCCGCCCTCTGTTCATTTACACCGATCTAGACTTAGTTCGACGTAAGCCTCAGTTGTATGCTTTTTTGAATTTTTATTTGAATCAAGTTGATGAAGAGATTGAGCAGGCGGGTTATTTCCCCTCAGAGGACTTACTCGAAGCCTCCAAGCAGACATTTGTGGACGGCTTAAGTTTAGAAAACTTGATCTCTACTCAGTCTCGCTCCAACCGTGACCAAGATCGAACGGGTCCACAGTCGTTTGAGGATCTCCAAACTCAACGTCGTCAAATTGAGTCCGCCATCCAACCCTTCGCTGACCAGATCGAAGCAGAGTCTGTTCAACCGGACGCTATGTTTGATCAATTGAGGGCTTATGTGGAATCTAACCCTGCGGTTTTTGGCGCTACGATTGGCTTTAATCCCCGCATTCGCTCATTTTCTCCCTATGTCTTCCGCTCTAGAGACCGACTACTGATTAAAGATATCGCGATTCAATTGGACTACGCTAACGAGGCCTTGTGGTACACGGATCCGGTGGCAGAAGCACAACCCTTGTGGACTGACCCTTATTTTGATGTGGGTGGAGCAGGACGAAGTATCCTTATGACGACCTACTCTGTACCTGTCTACGGACCTGATCAAGAACTAATTGGGGTATTGACAAGCGATTTGTTTCTGGATTCGATTGAGGCCAGTCAGCTAGAGTCGCGTAAGTTCAAAGTTGTTGAAGCCGCCTCCCATACCCTCGAACAGATTCGTCAGCTCGAAGATCCTGAGCCAGAGCAGATCCGCGAGAGTCTAAAGGGCTATCTAAATGGGTATCCCTATATTTTTGCAGCCTCCTTTACGTCCTCCTCCCAGGCCACAACTCCCTACCTCTTTCGAACAGCAGAAGGGATCCGGCATCAAGATCAAGCCCCAGACCCCGACTCCCTAGATCCCTGGCATCAAGCTGCGATAGTTGAAAATCGTCCGGTGTGGAGTGAGCCTTACTTCAATGTGGACTGGAGTACTAGCGGCAAAGAGCTACTGATGGTCTCTCTTTCGATCCCGGTCTATGCCTTCGACTCAGAGGATCTTATGGGAGTTTTGACGACAGATCTGGTGCTAGAAGCCTATGAGTAAACTCTGAAGATTTGCTTGGTGATGCTGGGACCTCTGGTGAGAAAAGGATCCCTCAAAGGATGACGGATCCTTTGAGGGATCCTTTTCTCACTAGGCGATCTTCTCTATCGTTAAGCAGGCAGTAGGTCTGCAGACAAACGCTTAAGCACCAACCGCTCTAGTTCAACATCAACAAAGATGGTATCACCAGGTTCAAATTCACTGCGTAATAGAGCTTTGGCAATACGTGTTTCCAACTCTCGCTGAATTGCCCGCTTTAATGGTCGTGCCCCGTAAACTGGATCATATCCGATCTCAGCCAACCACAGCAGGGCTGCCTCTGAGAGTTTCAAGGTCAGTTGCCGTTCCATTAACCGTTCCCCTAAGCGCTCAATCTGTAGTCGGACAATGTCACGGAGTTCAGACCGACCCAACCCGTGGAAGATGATCGTCTCATCAATCCGGTTTAAGAATTCAGGACGGAAACTGTTGCGTAGGGCTTCCATTACTCGCGTCTGCATCACCTCATACTGACCGTCATCGCTCGCAAGATCCAAAATGAAGTCGGATCCGATGTTACTGGTCATGATGATGATGGTATTTTTGAAGTCAATGGTGCGGCCCTGACTGTCAGTCAACCGGCCATCATCGAGAATCTGTAACATGACATTGAACACATCGGGATGCGCCTTTTCAATTTCATCAAACAGGACCACTGCATAAGGACGCCGACGGATTGCTTCACTCAGCTGCCCCCCTTCGTCATAGCCTACATAGCCTGGAGGGGCTCCAATTAAGCGAGAGACAGCGTGTTTCTCCATGTACTCGGACATATCGATCCGGACAATGGCCTCATCACTATCAAAGAGGGAAGCCGCTAAGGCCCGGGCCAACTCTGTTTTACCTACCCCTGTTGGTCCCAAGAAGATAAAGCTGGCAATCGGTCGGTTGGGGTCTGCTAACCCTGCCCGTGACCGTTGAATCGCATCGGAGACGGCAGCTACGGCAGCGTCTTGACCGATAACTCGGTTGTGGAGTGTGTCTTCCAATGTCAGGAGGCGATCCTTTTCAGATTCCAAGAGTTTGCTGATGGGGATCCCTGTCCATTTGGCAATGATCTCAGAGATATCATCTTCAATCACCTCTTCCCGCAGCAACGATTGGCCACTAGTCAGGTGTTCAGAAAGACGGGCCTCCGCATCCTGTAACTGACGATTGAGATCAGCTAGGGTTGTGTACTTCAGCTCTGCAGCCCGGTTCAAGTCATAACTTCGTTCAGCTTGTTCGATTTCGGTATTAACTCGATCAATCTCAGCTTTGAAATCACGAACTTGGTCAATTACCTGCTTCTCGGACTGCCACTGGGCGTTCAAGGTAGACTGGCTTTCTTTGAGATCAGCCAGCTCACGCTCTAGTTTCTCCAATCGCTCACGGGAGGGATCGTCCTTCTCTTTTTGCAAAGAGAGTTTTTCCATCTCCAATTGCAGGATCTTGTGATCAATTTCGTCCAAGGCTTCCGGCTTGGACGTGATCGCCATTTTCAACTTAGCGGCCGCCTCATCGACCAAATCAATGGCCTTATCCGGTAGGAAGCGGTCACTGATGTAGCGATTCGACAACGCCGCCGCCGCGACTAAGGCTCCATCCGAAATCCGCACCCCATGATGCACCTCATAACGCTCCCGCAACCCTCGCAGGATTGAGATTGTGTTCTCAACAGTAGGCTGATCCACAAACACTTGTTGGAAGCGACGCTCTAATGCTGCATCCTTTTCAATGTGCTGCCGGTATTCATCCAGGGTTGTCGCCCCAATACAGTGAAGTTCTCCACGAGCCAACATCGGCTTGAGTAAGTTCCCCGCATCTAGAGCCCCTTGAACGGCTCCAGCCCCAACAACGGTATGTATTTCATCAATAAAGAGCAACACTTGACCCTGAGACGCCGTCACATCCTGCAGAACGGCATTCAATCGCTCCTCAAACTCTCCTCTGTACTTGGCTCCAGCGATTAGAGCACCCATATCCAACGTGACAATCTGACGATCACGTAGGGACTCGGGTACATCTCCGCGCACGATGCGTTGAGCCAAACCTTCAACAATGGCTGTTTTGCCAACCCCTGGTTCACCAATTAGCACTGGATTATTCTTGGTCCGCCGAGACAGAATCTGAATCGTCCGTCGAATCTCATCATCCCGCCCGATTACCGGATCCAACTTACCCTCTCGAGCCTGCTGAGTCAGATCCCGACCGTAGCGTTCTAAGGATTCATATTTACTTTCTGGATGTTGATCGACCACTGTCTGATGACCTCGTACCTGTTTAATGGTCTCCCGCAACTGTGCTTCTGGCAGTCCCACCTGTTTAAACAGATTCCGACCGAATCTCGGATCCTGACTTAAAGCTAACAGTAAATGTTCAACAGAAATGTATTGATCCTGCCACTCCTGTCGTCGTCGGTCCGCGTGTTCTAATACCTGAGCCAAACTCTTGCCCAGATAGGGCGAGTCTCCGGATCCATTCATCACCCTGGGTTGTCGAGCCATGAAGGATCCTGTTACCTCCCGAACCTGCGTTGGATCCACACCGGCTTTATTGAACACACTGCTCGCCAACCCCTCTTGATCTAATAGGGCCTGCATAAGGTGCTCAGCTTCAACGTAGTGCTGTTGAGCTTGTTTGGCGATGTAGGGACTGGTAGAGAGGGCCTCCCACGCTTTTTCCGTAAATTGGTTTGGGTTATTCGGTTGCATCATGTACCCCTAACAGAGAACTGGAACGAAAAGACTAGGCTGAAAAATAACTAAACTGAAGAACTAGACTGACAAACGGATCCGTTCAAACAGACTCATACTGATGCCAAACTGCTTACAAATGGATGGATTCCAGATGGTTGCGAGGATCCTGTTCTCGTTGCGTTTTCAACTGTTCGTAGAGCTCCCGTTCAGCGGTCGATAAGGACTTAGGCACAGTAATCTTCAGTTTCACAATTTGATCACCCCGTTCCCCTTTCGGCTTCGGCCAGCCTTTGCCCCGTAATCGTAGAGACTGTCCCGATTGAATCCCCGCTGGGATCCTCATCAAGACGGATCCGTCAGGAGTGGGGATTTTGATTTCAGCCCCTAAAGCCGCCTCATCCGGCGCAATGGGAACCTCACAAACCAGATCATCGCCGTCAAATCCGAAAAAAGTATGGGGAGCAATACTAACAACAAGGTAGAGATCTCCCCTTTGGTTGCTTTTGGGGTTAACTTGACCTTTGCCTTTAACTCGAATCTTGGATCCTGGTTTGGCTCCTGCTGGGATCCTGACAGTGAAAGACTCGCCCTGTAAATCCAGCCGTTTTTGGACCCCTTGAAAGGCTTCAGACAGGGTCAGGGTCAATGAGGCTTCTACATCCGACTGGGCTGGGAGCTCAGCTCCAAACAAACCATCATTAAACAGCGTTTCAAACCCAAAGGACTGCCCCGGTCGACCCGAGGTCCGGACGTTTACTGTTCGAGCCTGACCCGCACCGCCAAATCGTCCTAGCAATTCATTGATGAAGTCATCGAAGTTACCATACTGACCAAAGTCAAATCCAGCCGCCGCTCCTCCCCCCATACCAGCCTGCTTCCAGTATTGACCGTACTGGTCGTAGGTTTTCCGCTTTTGAGGATCCGATAAGACTTCATAGGCCTCGTTAATTTCCTTGAATTGGGTCTCGGCTTCAGTGTTACCGGGGTTTACATCAGGGTGGTGTTTACGCGCCAGTTTGCGATAGGCACTCTTAACCTCATCAGCAGTAGCGGACTTACCAACCCCCAAGATTTGGTAGTAGTCTTTGAAGTTGGTGACACCCATACAGGATCTCCTCATACAGTAAGAACATATCAGGATCCTACTCTGCCTGACGCATCAGGATCCTTTCCACCCAGCTCTGACTCAGCCCTAGACCAGATCAAGAGTGGGTTTCCACTAGTCTTAATGTACTCAGCCTGCTTGTGATGTTGGGTTCGGATCCCTATCACCTCTAGGTCGTGCTTTCCGTATGAGATGAAAGTAGCGGTCTTGATAGCTCTTAAGCCATTCCTAATGGGATCCTAGCTCGACAGAAACCTATGGAGAGGATGGGGGTCGACCTCCTAAGCATTCGGTGTAGCAAGGGGGCAACACATTAACTGAGATGGTGGCATAACTGCCTTGCTGCTGACCAATGATCATAAACCGAATCAAGTTCCCACCCCTTCGAGTCAAGACAATAAATAAGCTTTCTTTTAATTGGTCTGGCGAGCGGTGAGTTCCCTCATTAGGGTTTAGAACGAACCAAGATCCCTAAACTTTCCGCAAGTTGGGGTTGCTCTTCTAGCGCCATTTCAGCAATGGGGAGATAGATCGTCAGCCAGTCATTTAAGATATCTAGGGTTTGATCCCGGTGACGGGTGGCTTCTTGGGCTTCGGCGCGTTCGCTTTGGTGCTTTTGATTAGTCGCTTCAATCGCCTGGATCTGGGCATGAGCCGCTTGCAACACATCAACCGTGATATTGAATTCGGCAAATTTTGCTTGAATGGCTGCACTGGCTAAGGCTTGAAGGTAGAAGGTATTGGCTTGCAAGAGCCACCCGGATAAACTCTGTTTGCGCTCACCATTTAACTGAAGAGCGACGATGGCGTTGACGTCATCTTTAAAGATCAGCCGCGCAATCTTGAGATGACGCATGTAAACCTGTTTACCCGTCTGCCAACTGGTTTCGAACTCAGCGGAGGCTTCTAATTGCTCGGCATATTCAGTTTGGCGTTTTTGTTGAGCGGCTAAGGCTTGTTCCAGTAACCCCTGGCCTTCCCGGATTTTTGCTTCGGTATACCCATACAGGCTGACCGCTGCCAGAATCGACGGGTTTCCTAACGTGTTGTTGATCACCAGTTGAGCGGAATTCAAAAACTCAGCAATACTTTGATTCAGCACCATCCCAATCACCTCAAACTGAACCCTCACTAGTTTACTAGATCCTTCATCAATTGCCTGCCACAGATCCAAGACTCCTCGTGATCTCTGATCCGCGCGGCTCCATCGTTCCCCTTCGCCTGTCTTTGATCAAACGGATCCGTTTTACTGTTCCATAGTGACCTGCTTTGATCAAACGGATCCGTTTTACTGTTCCATAGTGACCTGCTTTGATCAAATGGATCCGTTTTACTGTTCCATAGTGACCTGCTTTGATCAAACTGATCTATTTTGTCGATCTATGGTAAACAGCTACCGCTACATAGTGACTTGTATCAATTGCGCTAATCTATTTTACGAGTCCTGCCAAAGGTTACTAGCTGCCGTTGAAGGGAAACGTTAGATCCTTTGCATCTCTGGTTATTCCAGCTGCTCTTGAGGTAGTAACTCAATATCTGCCGTCGCACAACACGGTATAGACTTTTTTGCTGCTCAGGAGCTTTGGGATGATCCCGATGCTTTGGAAGTCAAAGCAAAATCTAATGATGAAGAAAGATTCATCACTATAGGTCGCATACATGATAAGCATTGGTCGGCAGTTATCACTTACAGGGATGAAAATATTCGTTTAATATCAGTCAGACGTTCACGAAAACAAGAGGTGCAACTTTATGAAAGCTAAAGAATTTGATGAAAAATTTGATAAAAACTTAGATGATGTGGGTGATGATCTTGATTTATCAACTATGCGACGTGTAAACCAAGAGCAAAAGCGCATTAATGTAGATTTTCCTTCTTGGGTAATAGATTCTCTTGATCGAGAAGCTGCTCGTATAGGCGTCACCCGTCAGTCAATAATCAAAGTTTGGCTGGTGGAGCGCCTTCAATCTGAAGCTTCTAACAAGGCATTGCACCGGACAAGCCGGTGAACTCATATTATGTGTAGACGGGAATTCATAGATGACTGAATGGAAGCTACCCGAGGCCTTCATTTTCGAAGGGCGTACTGTACGCTATGGGGTGAGTGGCGATGGTCCTCCGGTGGTCTTAGTTCACGGTACACCTTGGTCTTCGTTCAACCTGCGACATCTTATTGAAGCAATATCTCGAAGATTCACTGTGTACTACTACGATCTTATCGGTTACGGCCAGTCGGATAGATCGCCTGGTGATGTTTCACTGGGGATTCAGAATCAGGTTTTGGATCACCTTCTGGATCAATGGGGACTTGAGAGTCCTGCCATCGTTGGCCATGACTTCGGAGGTACGACAGTTCTCCGTACGCACCTTATAAATGGACGCGATTTCGAAAAAATCGTACTTATTGATCCGGTGGCACTTTCGCCCTGGGGCTCGCCTTTCTTCCAGCATGTCAATACGTATGAGGTTGCTTTTGCTGGTGTCCCAGACTACATTCATGAAGCAATTGTCCGTGCTTACATCAAGACCGCTGCCTTCAAACCCATAGATGACGCGACATTGGATATGATCGTACTTCCATGGACAGAACCAGGCGGAAAGGGAGCTTTTTACAGACAAATAGCACAGGCAAATTCATGTTACACCGATGAGGTGCAACCCTTGTATGCCCATATTGACAGGCCTGTTTTGATCATTTGGGGGCGCGAGGATACATGGATACCCTTGGAGCGAGGTGAGGTTTTGCATGAGATGATTTCAGGCTCATTGTTTCATGTAGTTCCAGATGCTGGCCATTTAGTAATAGAAGAACAGCCAGATCAGCTTATCAAGAAAATTCTTCCTTTTCTTGAGCATGAAGGCATCACATAACAATCGGCTGGAGTAGGACGTGAGTCAGCCTAGAAAAAAGAGCAGGTTTTGTGGAGTTGAATAATTTTGTAGAGCTGAACAATAGGGATCCTATCAAACATCAAACCAAGACGAGGATTCGAGGCTGACAATTCAAGGTAGTTGACAAGACTGAGTAATATCTGTCATCGATTTGGGTTTAAGCCTTTTCATCACAGGACAAGTCCTCAGAGCCGGGTAAAGATAGGATCCACTCCCAAAACTGTCACAGCCTTGTTATGTCCTTTCCGCCTCAGTGGTTAGATAAGGGCATATTTGCTACGTCTGTAACCGCTCTCTAGGCAGGATGAAGACTATGACGGATCCATCCCCTTCCCCCGTAACCCTCACCGTCCGACTGCCCCATGACCAGGTTCTTGAGGCTCTCGACCTGTGGCGGGACTTAGGGATTCTCACCGACCAAGACCTCCGCGACCTGGCCTCCCAGCACCTCACCTGCTCCGTCCCCAGTCCTGTCCCCAGTCCCATTGCTGGATTGAGTCGAGATCCGAGTCCCAGACTGAGTCAGGATCCCAGAAAGCTCACACCAAAGCCCACGTACAGTAAAGGGATGGCCTATCTCGGGTGGTGTCTAGGCTTCTTTGGAGTGTGTGGGATCCATCGTTTCTATGCGGGCCGGACCTTGTCAGCGTTCATCTGGTTACTCACCTTTGGGTTATGCTTCGTCGGTCAATTTTTTGATTTGTTTTTCATCCCTGGCATGATCGACCGGGCTAATCGCCAGACTGTGGCATCAGATCTGAAACCGAGTATTGAATTAGACGTTGAATCAGATGTTGAACCTGTCACTGGCGCACATCCTTCTGTTCAAAAGGATCCCTCCAATCGCCTCCTCCAAATCTTGCAGGCTTTAATGACGGAGCTGAGTGTCCGGTGGATCCTGTTTTTGGGGTTATTCCTGGTGGTGGTGTCCTCGGGCGTATTGGCCTTGAGTCAGTGGAATCAAGTCACGGCAACCGGACAGTACGGGATCCTGTTTACCTACACGCTGGTGTTTTGGGGTGTGGGGACGTGGACAGGACAGCAGACCAGTTTAGCGTTAACAAGTCGAGCCTTGAGCCTAGTCAGTCTGCTGCTAATCCCCGTTAACTTTTGGGCCATGGATGGGTTGTACCTGTGGCGCAGTGGCATCGGATCCTTGACGGCTCTAGGGGCAGCCGCTGGCTTAATGGCACTCACGATCCAGTTACTGACAAAAACCTTTCCCGTACCCCGTTGGACCCTGCTGCTTGGATTAGGTCTCAGCTATCTGCATTGGGGATGGCAGTTACCCTTGATTGCGATTGCTGCGGTGTATGTCGGTGTTTTGGCCACGACAGGGATCTTGCTCTACACCCGTCAGTCCCCAAAGTCCCCAAAGTCCCCAACGGATCCAGTCCCAAACACTACCCCTTTGATTACCAGTGTGTATGCCTTCCTGATCCTGTTATTCCGAGCCACCTTTAGCGAAACTGTGACCTTCTCCGAGTTGGGATTAGCCTTCGGGATCAGCGGTGCGGCGATCGTGTGGTTCTCAGACAGTCGGAGTTGGATGTGGACGGGTGTGGGATTCATGCTCCTGGGCTGGGGGAGCTCGGTGGGCAGTCCGGATCCGTGGCAAGCGTTAGTGATTAGTGGATTGTCTCTGGGGTTGTTGATCCCGCGACTGTTGACAGGATCCTCTGCCCATGTGATCACCACCTTCGCGATTGGATTACAAACCTACTGGCTCTGTGGACGTGTGATCCCTGGTCGAGTGGCTTTAACAGAGTTCACCCTACACGCCTTTGGTGCAGAGCAGGATCCCTGGGTGCTCTTAGGCCTTGTGGCATTCCCTTACCTCTGGACCACCTTGGCCGGATCCGCGTGGCTACGTCGCGGTCAACGTCCGGATTTAGCGAAAGTGACTGACCTGCTGGCGCTGATTTTAGGGATCTATGCGGTTCTGGTCAGTGTGCCGAATGGGAATACGCGGTTCTTAACATTGGTAGGATCCAGTCTGACACTAGCTAGCGTGGTCCGGACGCGGGAGGTAAACACCCCGTTAAGTCTGCTGACCCATGGGTTGAGTGTGTTCACCATCCTCAATGGAATCAATCTCGCGTGGCCAGACTTAGAGGCTGAACCATGGACCTGTATCCTACTGACTTTGATGGTGGGGGAATGGATCCTGGCCACTCGACTGGAATCCCTTCCTTGGCAGCGGAGTGCGTGGATCCTGGGCATTGCAGCGGCTGTGGGGAGTTATGGGATCCTGTCGGAACAAGTGCTGTTCACGGAAGTCTCAGGCTGGCCCTGTTTATGGATAATCACGCCAGTAACGTTAGGACTCATCTACCTCAGTCCAAGTCTCCAGAGCAGTTTACAGAGCAGTTCACCGATTAATCGTCAACGTCTGGCTTGGTGGAGTACCGCTACATTGGGGGCGGCCCAACTCTTACTTCTACCCTCAGCCTCTGGGTCACTAGTGGGACTGGGCTGCGGCACAATGCTGATGATTGTCAATACCCGTGTGGTGCAAAGTCGAGTCAGTGCGGCCTTGAGTGTGTTAGTCGGGATCCTGTTCTTGAGTGTGACCTCAGCCCTCTCCATTGGCACCTCTGACAAGACCATCATTCTCTCTCTCCTTGGGGAAATCTGGCTCATGTGGGGGATCCGGCGGGGGATTGGGTCAAGCGCTACACCTGTGGCCCGGTGCTATCAATCGGCGCTACAGGTCTGGGCGCGTGTGATCACGGTGATTGTGCTGCTGAGTCTACCGCTCCTGACCCTGATCAATAGTCTCGAGGGGGGTGAATTTGACGGCTCCCTGATAGTCATCAACCTGTTATCGATAGGATCCATCCTCTACGCCATGGGATCCGTACCCACCAACTTAGGCCTCTGGGGTCTAGCGTGGTGCGTTGAATGGGGATTAGTGCAGGGTGTTCTCTGGGGGAATGGGGTGGGTATGGAGCCCCTGGTGCAGATTGGGTTCGGCAACTTAGCCCTCGGGTTAGCGACCCAACTGGCAGGAGATATCTGGATCCAACGCAGTCGGGTGCCGGTGCAGTTCAGTTTACGATGGGTCCCTGTAGTCTTTGGAATGGTTGGGGGGATCCTATTCCATGTGGAGTGGACAGTGTTGACAGGGTTTAGCAGTTTCGTGGTGAGTCTAATTGGAGTGGGAGTGGCACGGCGGAGTCCTCTGTCTCGGGTCGGACTGTTGGGAGCCCTAGCGGTAGGATCCTTGGCGGTGTATGAGGTAGCTATCCTATCCTTCAACGGAGCCAACGATGCTGATGGAGTAGTCCTGGCTGTGGCTGTCAGTGTTCTGCTCATGGTGGTGTATAAGAACCTGCCACTTCCCATTGTCAACTACCTCCATCTCATGCGTTCTGATGTCGATGGGGTCGCGCATGTGCATTGGCTTTTGGGCAGTGTGGGAGTAGTCATTGCTGCTCAGGAGACGTTGAGTGGGACAGGATCCTACCGTGCTGCTGGTTTGGCTTTGGTGCTAGCTGGATATGCCTGTTGGATTGGACGGGTGGAGCATGAGACCCAGTTGATTTGGCTTTATGGGGGGATCTTGCAATTCACAATGGCCTGCTTCTGGTGGCTGATAGTCCTGATACCTGAGGGGGCTGAGTCCTGGCTAGCAGGTGTTGCGTGTGTTCTAGGATTACTGATGACCACACTGCCGTGGAAGTCGTGGGGATGGCCACCTAAACCCTGGCACACTGTTGGCCGTGTGTTACCTATAGCAACCATTCTCCTGACAGTCTCTTCTGTGAACCTGTCGAGCTTGGTGTTAGGATCCGTCTTCTACCTCTGGTTAGCCCAGTCCCTCAGTCAGGTGCGCTGGAGTTATGTCAGTTTCGGTCTGGGCAGTTGGGCGTATTATCAATGGCTTAGTCAGTATGATGTCTTGTGGCTGCTCTACACTGTGCCGGTGACGGCTTTCATCCTCTATGTGACCCAGCAGGATCCGGCCCTCCAAGAAGACCTGCAGCGACCCCAAAGGCATCAACTCCGTTTAGTAGCGTCTGGATTACTGAGTGTGACTGCCTTTCTGGAATTGGGGGACACCTTTGCAACGGGTTTAATGGTGGTGGGGATGGGGATCCTATTTGCTCTAGCAGGATTAGGTTTGCGGGTACGAGCGTATCTGTTTGTGGGCATCACGACGTTTATGGTGGCTGTGCTATGGCAAGTCGGATCCTATAGTTTCAGTAACCCGCTCTCCCTGTGGGCCTATGGCATTGGATTTGGGATCCTATTAATCTGGGTGGCGGCCAATTTTGAAACTCGGCGGATGCAACTGGGATCCTTTTTTCAACGGTGGCTGATGCAGCTTGCCGACTGGGAGTAGCATCAACTAAGTTGCTTGCAGAACCGGACAATGCTAACACCCTTAACTCACTGCAAGTAAATGGATCCATATGTAGGGCAGCTGTTAACTTCGTGTAAATGGGTAATCAAAGCCAGATTGATTCAAGCGAAGCCTTTTGAAGAAACAGCCGGCGGGATTACAGTTAAAGAAAAAGAAGCTCGCAATAGAAAGATACTGACACTTAATACTGATACTTATTCGTGCCGTTCGTTAGAGCAAAGTCAGGCTATTCATGATTTTTAAACTCGCCTTTCAACAAGAGTACTATCTCCCGGTTAATACTCACTGTCAGCCACACAAAACCCCTTGCATTTAATTCCATTGGTCGCCGTCCGCAAACAGTGGGGACATAGGATCCGTTCCTCCTTCTGACCGGATGGATCCTGCTGATCTACCTCCGCTTGAGGGGAGGTTAATTCGGAGTGCGAAGTCATGTAGAGTCTGGAGTGCAACATTACTATGCTACAAATCCATACCTGGATCCATCCACCAAACAGTCGTGGCATAGTAGTCTTGTCTGCCTGAGCTGTTGGTAGGAGAGCCCCCATGAGGATGCATCTGTTTGCTCACTATGTCCCGCTATGGTCAAGGATCCTGGCATTATTTCTGGCCGTGATCTTGGTAAGTTGTGGCGGGCGTTCAGTGTCAACGGCCGTTTCAGTCGTGGATCCTGAGGCGCAAACAACTGTGATCTCATCAGAGATACCCATGGTTGAGGAAGCGGGACCTGATGAGCTCGACCTAGACCCTGTTTACACGATGGCAACCCAGGGTACAGGCTTCAATAGCATCCTAGTGGGGGAAACAACCCGTCAGCTGGCCCAGGGATTAGGGAATGTGGTTGGGTTAACCACTCAAGGTCAATCGTTTGTGATGACTGATGCAGCCGGTGGACGCCTCCTACAACTCGATCCCTTTCAGGATCCTGTAGTGCTAGCTGAGGGGTTGAACTATCCCGTGGATGTCGTGGCCGTGGGCCGTCGTTACTATGTGCTGCAGGGTAATGGTGAACTGGTTCGGGTCATGTCCTATCCCTCCGGTGCGAGGATCACTCCAGTCATTGATGGATTACCTTCTGGTACAAGTTTGATTGCTGGATCCGTTGGTCAATTTTTAGTGACCACCAGTCAAGGTGAACTCTGGCAAGTTCAAAGTCAATTTGGCATGGCTCAGAAAACCTTACTCGCCAGTGGCTTAGGATCCTTAGCTGGCATTGCCAAGGACCATCAAGGTTATGTAATTGTGGACTGGGAGGGGCATTTGCAACAGCTGAGACTGCAGCCCTTTCAAGACATTACGGTTACACCCATTGCAGACAATCTTGGGGTCCTGAGTGATGTAATCGTTAGTGGTCGCGACTACATTGCGGGAACATGGGATGGATCCTTGGTGAAAGTCAGTGAAACAGGTCAAGTGACACCTCTGATTGACAACTACCCTCAGTTCCGCAAGCTCTGGATTCAAGATGACATCATTACCGCAACGGGGGGCTCCAGCGGTGACCTCTGGCAACTTCGGGAGCCTGGTCCAGCGCCAGATCGTGTAACTCGATTGATTGCCATGGGAGACACTGGAGAAGGGAATGCTACACAGTATCGAGTAGCGGAAGGGGCTCAGGCTCGCTGTGATCGGACTGGCGGTTGTGACGGGTTCTTGATGTTAGGGGACAATATCTACGACGACGGCGCTCAAAGTCCCACGGATCCTCAATTCGATACAAAAATTGACCAGCCCTACGCTAATTTGAAACTGGGTCCCCCTCAGGATGGATTTGACACTCGTCCCCGAATGCCTATCTATGTTACCCTCGGCAATCACGATCTAGGTGGAGCTGGGTTGAATTCCTTTCAAATTCGCAATTATCTACTTTATGCTCAGGATCACAACTGGTTCTACTACCCAGCCGAATTTTATGACACGCAAGTCGGTAATGTGCATCTCATCTCGGTCCACACCAACCCCATGGCCTATCTCGGACAGAATCTAGACGTACAAGGATCCTTGGTGGATCGAGTTGTGCAAACCACATCAGCCGATTGGACCATAGCCATTGGCCATCATCCCTATCGTTCCAATGGAGTGCATGGGAATGCTGGGAGTTATGAAGGGATTCCAGGTGATCTAGTCGTGCTGGGAGGCGCATTCCGGGAGTGGATTGATACCCACGTGTGTAACCAAGTTGATTTCTATCTCTCTGGCCACGATCACAACCGCCAGTGGCTTGCCTCGGTGCCCCCAATTCCCACTTGGCCTCCTCAAACGCCTATTCGAGATCGGATCCCCTGTTCAACCCATTTTGCCGTGAGTGGAGCAGGCTCTAAATCTCGCGATCTTGAAAATCGTCGCAACGAGCTAGCTTTCGGGTCCGATCAAGTGGGCTTCTTATTCCTTGAGTTCCATCAGGACTATGCCAACGTAGAATTCTGCGATGCTGACGGGAACACTGAATGGTCACAAGTCATAACGCGTTAACAGATCCCGATTGCCTTAACTATTACAAATGCTACAGTCCTTTCCAAGTTCTCTCTACATACTCACCCTCACATACTCACCCTCACATACTCATAGGATCTTTGAGCGTGGGCGGGTTTGTCAGAGTATAAATCAACGTTTCTGCTTCAATTGCTCGCCGGACATGTCCCGGTGTTTGCAAAAGACCTAGTAACGTTACTCCATCCATCAACTGGAAGCCACCGTGGGTTTCTTCTTGCAATTTTTGATCAATCACATCAGGATCCACATACCAAGGAATCGGTTGTAGAGAGGCCAATCCTAATCCCAGAGGGACTCCATACGTTGGTGTACTGGTGCAGTAAGAGCGAACATGGTTGAATACGGATCCTAACGTCTTGATTGTGCGGGCATGAACTTCAATTTCAATCGGGGCAATAGAACCGGCCTGCAGAACATAGTTGCCTTGGGGTGATAACACCTGCCGGATGGTTTGAAAAAACTCTTGGGTGAACAGTTTGTAGGCGGGGCCAGATTCGATGGGATCCGTGAGGTCAGAGATGATAACATCCCACTGTTCTGTCGTATTGCCTAAGAAGTCAAGGGCATCTTCAATTCGGAGTTCAACACGAGGATCCTCAAAGGCGTTCTGGTGCATTTCAGGTAGATGCTCACGACACGCTTGTACCACGTCACCATCAATATCGACCATGACTACACGTTCAACACTATGCCATCGCAGGACTTCCCGAACTGTTGCGCCTTCAGCTCCACCCAGGATCAAGACATTCTTAGGATCCGGATGCAGAATTAACGCTGGATGGACCAGGGTTTCATGGTACAGAAACTCATCTCCCACCGACGACTGCCAGTGACCATCTAAGACCAAGCTCTTGCCGTAAGGTCCACTATCCACAATGAACATCTCTTGAAAAGATGTCTGCTTGTAGGCCAGCACCTTGAAGACACCATGGGCATAAACATCACCGGAGGAGTGATACTCACTGAGCCAAAAGGATGGTAGAGCCTGGTCACTAGACATCAACACCCTCCGGCAACCGTTTCGGATTGACGATCGACTTGACGATCTGCCAACTCCGCCTCCCATCCTGTCGCCATCGATAACTCCGCTGAGATGGGTAACGGATCTAGCGATCGACGTTGGATCTTACGGAACACATGATGGCCCGCTTGAAACACTTCGATCAGGTGAGCACACGCGGCCTCAGGCACAGTATGTTCACCACAGGTAAATACATCCGCTGCCGCATACTCCATTTCTGGCCAGGTGTGGACAGAGATATGAGACTCTGCCAACAACGCAAGCGCTGTTACCCCGTAGGGTTGAAATTGATGGGCTAATTCCCCCAGCAACGTCGATTGTGACTTTACTGCCGCCTCCCGTAAAACTTGGCGAATAAAGTTCACATCATTAAGCAAGTTGGCCGGGCAGTCATATAGCTCAAGGATGCAATGGATCCCAACGGGAGCTAACGACCTATCCCCTAATTGGCCAGATAGTGAATGTGTCATCAACATGTCCCTACCCCCTAATTGGCCAGATAAGTGCATTAAAAAAATGCACGAGCCTCTAATTATGTCACAAGACCTTGTCGTTGAGGAGTGGAGGCATCGAGTTTGATCAAGGTGACGACAGAGTGTGCTATAAAACACACTACCATCATACCCTTTTGGGGACCTTACGGCTGATCTATGGAAATAATATGGATCCTAGAAAACAAGATAGATTATTCTGAAATAAAATAGGTCATTCTAAGATAAGATAGATTGTTCTAATATGAGATAGATCTTGTTCTAATATGAGACAGATCTTACTAAAATGAGATGGACCCTGTGGGCGAATAATCCTGTGGGCGAATAATTTGGATCCCGTAAGATGATTGAGGTTGAGATAATTAGGTAATGGAGATGAAGCCACACGTCGTTCAATCCGCACTCAGGATAGTAGTTGCCAGCCTAGTGGCTATCGGATGCCTGGGAGTAGGACAACAGGATCCTGCTGAGGCCCTCCCTCCCGCCGATGATATTCCTGAAGAGATTCTAAGAGCTCAGCCCAGTCTCCAGTCGCGTTCTCCTCGATCGAATCGAGCGTTGTCGCCGAGTGAGTATGGTCAACAACTTCAGGATGATGAAGCTGACCGGCCCAGTCAACCGGATATTGATCCAGAACTTCAGCACCTCCTGTTCCTTTTGAAGTTACGGCAAGCTCTCCGACCACTTTTGCCCAATCTGTAGTGCCTTATCAGCTATCCACAGGAATGTGACCAGAATTCTTCATATTTTCGTAAGCTGTCCTAGTTCAACTCTTGGGGAGTAGTCATAGAGCTGAAGTTGAGCTGATCCAACTCTTTCAAGGATCCTGAACTAACTCTAGGGAAATACCAGTCGGAGTCGTTGTTGTCGCCCAGTAGTCTGTGGCCGGATCCTCAGTAGCCAGTTGATCCCGAGTTTCGGTAGCGTGCTCCCATGATGGCATAATGGCGAACACACTAGGACCAGATCCTGACATCATCGCACCAATCGCTCCGGCTTGTAGCAGTCGATTTTTCAAGGCAGAAATCGGTTGATGATGAGTAATCGCGGGAAACTCTAGATCGTTGAACAAGTGGTGACCAATTGCTTGAGGATCAGATTGGCTAATAGCAGATAGCATTTCGTGCATGCCCCCTTCTGGTCTGGCTGGAGCTGGAGTCTCGTGATAAGCCCGATAGGCCCAGGCGGTTGAGATTCCAAAATTACGGGGTTTGGCTAGGATTAGAGGAATCCCTTTGAGATCTAGTAAGGGTTCTAAAATTTCACCTCGTCCGGTGGCCAACTGCGTGCCTCCATTGACACAAAATGGAATATCAGAGCCGATCTGAGCACTCAATTCTTGCAGATCGCCAATGGTTAAGCCCAATTGCCAGAGTTGGTTCAAACCCACAAGAACAGCCGCAGCATTGGTTGATCCACCAGCTAGACCAGCGGCAACCGGGATCCGTTTTTCGATATCAATGGCCACGCCACCAGGACACCCATAGGTCTCTTTCATGAGTCGAGCAGCTTTGATCGCCAGATTCGTATGGTCTTGAGGGACCTCGGGGTGATCGCAGGTGAGGACCATATCTCCGTCCGTTAAGCTGAGCTGGATCTGATCTGAGAGATCAATACTTTGAAGGATCATCGCTACCTCATGAAACCCGTCATCTCGTTTCCGAATGATTTCGAGGAAGAGATTAATCTTAGCTCGGGCGTCCAGGATACAGATCCGCATAGTCTCGCTGAGTCCACTAGTGCTCTCTGATCATATCGAAAACTCTAGATCCTGGTTACACTGGTGGGTCTAAGAGGGTCTTAAGATCCAGTTGTCTCGTTGCCAGGCTGCATCACATGTCTCCCACTATTGCTCTCCAAACTCTGATTAAGACTGAGGTTGTGGCTAGTTTAGGTGTCTTAGATAGTCATGGATTCCCTTGGGTTGCCCTCACACCCTACGTCACCTTAGCGGATCCACTACGATTCTACTTACTAATTAGTGACTTATCCCCGCAGACGGGGGCTCTCCGCCAGGATCCTCGTTGTAGTCTGCTGATTCATGCTCCGGCGCAGCGTGAGGATCCAAAGAGTAATCATGCGCTCACTAGGCTTTCAATTCAAGGATCCGCCCGATTCCTCTCACGAGAAGCAGCGGCTACTACTCAGGTGGAGTCAGCCTATCGCCAACGCTTTCAAATTGCCGAGATGTTATTGGGGTTAGCTGATTTTCACTTTTGCGAGATTACCCCCACTCAAGGACGATTTATTCAAGGCTTTGGCCAAGCATTTCAAGTGAGTGGCCCTAATTTAGAGGTGATAGAACATCTAACCCGAACCTAGTGAGTGGACTCTAAACAGCTAGATTGCAGGATCCGCAAGCATGTTAGAGTTATCGTGCTTTTGTTGGGTTCGCAGGTCGGTATGGAAGAGCAGTTAAAAGCCCTGAGTGAAGAGGCCACGATCGCGGTACAGTCAGCGGAGACTCTAGAGGCGCTGGAGCAGGTGCGGATTGACTATCTGGGTAAGAAGGGCAAGTTATCCAAGATCTTGGGTGGAATGGGCAAACTCTCAGCGGAGGAGCGTCCCAAGTTTGGAGCCCTAGCTAATACTGTCAAGGAAAAATTGCAAGCCGACCTAGACCAACGTAAGCACGCTCTCGCTGAAGCCCAGCTAACGGCTCAACTGGAGGCTGAGACGCTGGATGTGACGATGCCCGGTCCCCTCACCCCTATCGGTCGGATCCACCCACTGCAAGCTACGATCGATCGGATCCTAGATATCTTCGTGGGTATGGGCTACACCGTAGTTCACGGGCCTGAAATTGAAACAGAATTCTATAACTTTGAAGCTTTAAACACACCGGCTGACCACCCTGCCCGCGACATGCAAGACACCTTGTACCTCGACAAAGGGTATTTGCTACGGACTCAGACCTCATCGGTCCAAGTGCGACATATGCAGACTCACAAGCCCCCTTTGCGTATTGTTCATGCCGGTCGAGTGGTCCGCCGTGACACCGTTGATGCGACCCACTCTCCTGTTTTTCACCAAATTGAAATCCTCGCTGTTAGCGAAAATCTAACCTTCTCTGATTTGAAAGGAACTCTGCGTGAGTTTATCACTCGCTTACTTGGTGAACGTGAGACTCGCTTTCGACCCAGCTACTTCCCCTTCACCGAGCCTTCTGCTGAAATGGATGTTAAGTTTGGCCATCGGTGGTTGGAAATTTTTGGCTGTGGTATGGTGGATCCGAATGTGTTTGAAGCCGTGGGTTATGATCCTGAGCATGTGACCGGGTTTGCGGCGGGCATCGGCGTGGAACGCGTGGCCATGTTACTGCACGAGATTCAAGATATCCGTCTGTTTTACACCAGTGATCTTAGATTCCTACGTCAGTTCTGAACACTTACTTATGTAACGTCGAAGACTGGAGTTGAATTAGGGCAGAGGCTGGCTTAGTGATGGCGCACTTCAAAGTTACCTTGAGAGCCTGACTTCACGGATGACACCATGGCTAAGTCGACTAAACTTGATGATTTGTTGGCCACACTCAAGCAGGTTCGGCAGGATCCTATTGGTGAAGAAGCCCTAGCTCATCTCCGCCAAGCACTCAAGAGCCAGTATGGGGTAGCCGTTGGACGAGCGGCTGAGATTGCGGCTGCAGCTCGATTAACCTCTCTAATTCCCGACCTGCGGCAAGCATTCGATCGACTTATGGTCAAACCGGTTGATCGAGATCCTAAATGCCTAGGTAAAGCTCCTCTGCTCAAAGCGCTCTACGACTTAGGCTATCGTGAAGATGCTACCCCTTTTCTTCAAGGGATCCATCACATTCAACGAGAACCAGTGTACGGTGGTCAGGAGGATTCTGCCCCAGCTTTACGAGGCATAGCTGCTATGGGGTTAGTCCAAATGAATTATGCCGACGTATTGATAGAATTGGCCGATTTGCTAGCCGATCCTGAACTACCAGCCCGTATATCCGCCATTAGAGCCTTATCCTATTACGGTAGACGAGATGCGCTTCCAGTTCTCCGACTAAAAGTGTGGGTGGGTGACCCCGATCCCAGTGTCATATCGGATTGTTTCGCAGCCTTGCTCTACTTAGATCCCGAGAGTTCGATTCCCCTAGTAAGTAAGTCATTAATGGATCCATCACCAGATATCCAAACGGTGGCAGCGCTGGCTTTAGGCGAATCTCATCACCCTTCAGTCTTACCAATTCTGCAATCGTGGTGGGAGAAACTAACCGAACCTGATCTAAGCCGGACGGCCCTTCTAAGTATCAGCCTCTTGAGATTAGATGACGCTTTAGTCTTTCTCTATGATCTGCTTCGGGATGGCTCCAGGCCTCAAGCCCTTGATGCCCTGGCTGCTCTGGCCACTCACCGTGAGGATCCGGTGATTTGGCAACGGGTTCAGAACCAGGTAGAGTCTCACTGCGACCCACACCTACAGCACGCATTCAATCAATACGTCCACTAGCACCCCGTAATCTGTTCTACATTGATGAAGATTTCAATTATGATATGAGAAGTACCCTGAGAGGTCAGTAGCCAATATGGCTGAGTTTGAGAGAGAGTTTACGTAGGGTCACCCCGTTGCTGTCTCAGCGGCTTGATGGTGACTTAGTCACGAGCACTTGAATCTATGAATTCGACTATGGACTCTGCCACAGATAGAACCTTAGGGCACATTCTCATCGCCGATGATAGTATTGATAACCTGTACCTACTTTCAAGCTTACTAACGCAACGCGGGTACAAAATCCAACAGGCGATTGATGGAGCGATGGCCGTGATGACAGCCCTAGCCACTCCTCCTGATGTCATCCTCCTGGATGTGATGATGCCTAGTATGGATGGGTACGAGGTCTGCCGCCATCTAAAAAGTCAAACGTCCACCCAGGCTATTCCAGTTATCTTCATTAGTGCTCTTGATGAAGTGCTCGACAAGGTTAAAGCTTTCCGCGTTGGCGGTGTAGACTTTATTAGCAAGCCCTTTCACCCTGAGGAGGTCTTGGTACGGATTGAACATCAGCTAGAACTTAAGTACGCTAGAGCGGAGATTAGTAAACTAAATATTGAACTTGAAGGCAGGATCCAACAACGCACTGAACAATTGGAACAAGAGATTAGAGTGCGACGCCAGATTCAAGAGCGTGAAACCCTAGTCAATCAAATTGTTCAAGAGATGCGACAGTCCCTCATTCTAGAGGATGTACTAACACAAACTGTGACACTATTGAAGCAGCATCTTGAAGCTAGCTACTGTTTAGTTCGTCAGGACAGCAGTCACCACACGGTCATTATGGATCCACCCACTCTGCCTGAGCCACATCTCCATAATTTAATGAGGGTCTATTCTGCTTTACATAACTGGTTCAGGGTCAAACTAACTCAAGGGCATATGTTGGTGTGTTCTCGACCAGAGCTAACTCTGCCGTCGATACTCATTGATCAACTGCAAGCTAACCATATTTACTCTGTAATCTTAGCCCCCTTAATTTATTCTAACCAGTACCTAGGTATCATCGGAATCCATCAATCCAATTGCCGTCGAAACTGGACCCAGAATGAAGTAATCTTGATCAAAGAAGTTGCTGATCACTGTGCTATTGCTATTCACCAAGCTCGCCTATTCGAGCAGGCCAATCAAAAAGCACGCCGTGAACGTCTGCTTAATCAAGTCATCCAAGCCTTAAATTCAACTCTTGATGAAGATCATATCTTACAAGACATTGTACGGCTAACGGGTAGTGGCGTTGATGTAGACCAATGTCTACTATTTTCCTATAAAAATGGTGCTGCAAACTTTATTAGCCAGTGGGAGCGAACTGAATCTGAAAGTGGTGAGCACTCTAATCAGCTTAATAGTCGACTAGATAGTCTACTACCATCTCCATTGTGTGTAGTTCCTAGTAATCTCAAGCGATTCTCAGACTGGATTGCCTCGGATCCTGTGATGGAAAGTATTCAGCGACAGGGCCTCTATTATAAAGTCATCCTGGATCCGACCATATCAGTGACATTTCAAGAGTTTCGGCAGCAAATTCGAACTATTCTGATTATCAACGTTTCCATTCGTGGAGACTTCTTTGGTGGTATTGTGCTGATCTCCTTTAGTGCGCACAAAAATTTTACTCGTGAGGATATTCATTTACTCCAACGTATTGCCGATCAAACGGCGACAGCTTTATACAATGCCAATAGCTATAGTCGCTTAGATGAGATGGTTCAAGAGCGAACTCAAGAATTAGAGCAAGCTAAACTTATCTCTGAGAGTGCTAACCGGGCTAAAAGTGAGTTCCTCGCAACTATGAGTCATGAACTCCGTACTCCACTAACCTCAATTCTAACGTTTGGTACTCTTTTGGAAAAACAGTACATTGGACCTCTAAGTGAGAAACAGTCATCCTATGTCAAACTGATACGAGAAAGCGGTGAACACTTACTAGAGTTGATCAATGATATTCTAGAGCTATCTAAGATAGAAGCAGGGAAAGAAGACATTACGCTTGAAGAAGTCAATGTTGCCGAGCTAGGTGAATCTTGTGTTACTCTATTACGTGAAAAAGCTCAGAGCAAAGGCCTCAAGCTGTATGTAGAGATTCAATCGGGAACGACCTGCCATGCTGATAAACGTCGACTCAAGCAGATCCTCTTCAACTTGTTGTCGAATGCAGTTAAGTTTACTGAGAAAGGGTTAGTTAAACTGATTATTGCAGAGGATCCTGATCGGATTTACTTTGCCGTTCTCGACACAGGGATTGGCATTAGTCCTGAAGATCAAGCCAAGCTTTTTCAGCCTTTTCAACAGCTTGACAGCGGTGATAACCGCAGATACTCTGGTACCGGTTTAGGTCTGGCGTTGTCTCGCAGGCTGGCGCGGCTTCATGGGGGTGAAATCACTGTAACCTCGCGACTGGGCCAAGGGAGTTGTTTCACGCTGACTTTACCATTACCGGGTTCAAACGCTGCTTCTGTTCAGCCTAAGGCTCAAATACACGTAGAGACAGCGCCAATAGTTGAGATAACGGCCCCTGGCCTGCGGCGAGGACGGATCTTGCTGATTGAAGACAATGAAGCCATTGCTCAGGGGGTCCTGGACTACCTGAAAATTCATGGGTACGCTACGTGCCACTTTGGTGATGGCAACCATTTTTTAGAACGGGTGACTCAGTTTCAGCCCGATCTTATCCTCATGGACGTTCATTTGCCAGAACGCACAGGATTTGAGTTACTCACGACCCTCCGTACTCATCCCCATTTCAATCAGATTCCCGCTATTGCGGTTACGGCCTCGGCCATGGAAGGAGATCGAGAAAGATGTTTGCAGGCTGGAGCCTGGAATTACATCAGTAAACCGATTGATTTTGAAAAATTTAAAACACTATTGAGACAATATACTCAGCCGTTTGGAGCCTCCTCAGCTCTCCCGGATCCTAGCTTGAAATGAGAATAACCTTGCTACCATTACGCTTTGCGATTCCGATCTAGGAGGCCATAAACCCACAAAATGAAGCTCAAGTTTGTGAAGTGAGCTAATGTAATATTTGTACTCGCAATCGCTAGTAGCAGGCCTGGGATTTCTAAACGAACAGAGAAACGGCTGAACAAACTACTACTCAGTAATTCACCAACCTGTGCTGCCGAACTCACGATTGACAAAAGGATCCCAATCAAGCTCACATAGATTAGTAGCTGTAGATGATTAAGCACACCAACAACCGCTGCCGCTGGATCTGCACGCAATCGTCTTGCCACCTTTTGAGAGACCCACGTGAGATAGATCGTGACTCCCAGAGTTACTAACGAGAAGATGACAGTCCAGAAGGCTAAGACCGTACCAGCACCCTCGGCATAGCCGATGCGATTGAACAGGCGACCGAATAAAACGAACATCCAAGATAAGGAGGCTGTTAGCCCTAATCCTGCTTGTGCTCCGAGACTAATCTTGCTGCCCCATTCCAGGCGTTGTCGCACTTGGTCAACCGAGCGTGGGAAAGCCGGTAGGCGCTGCTGTGGAGATCTATCGTCCTCGTTCGATTGAGTCATAATTTTAAACGCTTGAGCCGGTTTAATTGACAATAATCCCTAGCGTACTCTCAAGATCCTAATTTCGTCTCGGTGATTTTGTTGTATCGAGGAGCCTATGGTCACGTGACTTCCGTCTAGACATTCATTGTGCCTGGGAGTTCAATAGACGAATCGGCCTGAGGGTTTACATCCAGACCGTGACTTGGAGGTAGACCTGATTGCCCCAAACTTAACCTAAACGTAGACAGAAGCCAGTTAAGGCAACCCCCCGAATCTATGAAGCTAAGTCGACTTAATCCAGGGTAATATCTTGCTCAAGCTCAAATCCTGACTCCTGTAACGCCTGGATCTGAGCCTCAATCGTCTGACGAAGAGCAGCGCCTTCTTCACTACGGATCCTTAACGTAATCCGGTTATACTCAGGAACTGTCATCCCATTAGCCGTGATAATCTCGGTGGCCTTGCGGATAAACTTTCGTCGGACATCTTCCTTCTCCGACGGGTCTACTGTGTTCAGACTTGTCTGCTGCGCTAGAACGCGATAAGGCTCAACCTGCAGCACAATCTTGGCAAACAGCTCCTGTTGCTCCTCTGTGACTTCTTCTGTAATAACTGACTGGGCCAATGCAGGCAGTTCTGGGTTGGTCAGTGCTGGTAGCCAGCTGATGCCCCATAGTAAGCTCAGGGCAAACCACCCACTTACTGGTCCCCAATGGCGCTGTGTAACTCCTCTCATAGCATTCACTCAACTTGTCCGCACCCGTATAGTGACTAATTGTGCATAACTAACAACTCAGGGTCAGTGGTGATTGACCTCCAGCAACATTGATAGCTAGATTGATCTCCGATAGCTAGATTGATCTCCGATTAGCTAAATTAATCTCCAACGACTTTGACCCTGGACTGGAACACCTGTGTGAGTCAAGTAAGGCTATCTAGCATAGCCTAACTGGCGCCAGAGTGCTGAGCAGGATCCTGAATCCAATTGCTGAATTCAAGCTATTGCTCAAGACTTGCCCAGGGCTCCACTTTGGGGCACAGGTTTCATCCTCTGGGTGTCATGACACCAGAACTGAGTAGAAGTTCCGATCGCAGGCATCTCAAGGATAGGATCCTGAATGTAGGTGCGCCTAACATGGACGTCTTAAGTCTTAAACGTGCGTCGACGGGATCCTCTCGCTGGGATCCTTGAGATAATCTTCAAAATTCAGATCGTCTAGGCCTCAACCTGCCCCACAATAAAAGAGGACCCACGAATCATACCAACTGTACTGCCAAGGGTGGTTGATCCTTATCCCCAACCGTTGAGGGAACAGGTATCACTGAGGCAGTCCACGAGATAAGATGAGTTGCCCAACCCGGTTTGCCGTCACACGTGAGAATCGACCATGCTAAGTCCCCTGAGTGCTGCTAAACGTGCTGTCTTCCCTTTCACAGCCATCGTGGGACAAGACGACATGAAGCTAGCTCTAATCCTCAATGTCATCGATCCTAAAATTGGTGGGGTCTTAATTATGGGTGATCGGGGCACGGGAAAATCTACTACCATTCGAGCGTTAGCCGATCTTCTCCCCCAAATTGAAGTGGTAGAGGGGGATCCGTTTAACAGTCACCCCATGCAACGAGACCTAATGACAGATGACCTGTGGTTTCAAGTCCAGCAGGGGACTACCCTGTCAACCACATGTATCCAGGTACCGATGGTTGATTTGCCTTTAGGAGCCACCGAAGATCGAGTGTGCGGGACCATTGATATCGAAAAAGCCTTATCAGAAGGGGTGAAAGCCTTTGAACCAGGTCTACTGGCTCGGGCCAATCGCGGTATTCTGTACGTAGATGAAGTTAACTTACTAGATGACCATCTTGTGGATGTGCTGTTAGACTCAGCTGCTTCGGGATGGAATACCGTTGAGAGAGAAGGGATCTCCATTCGCCACCCAGCCCGATTCGTTCTAGTTGGATCCGGTAACCCTGAAGAAGGGGAACTCCGGCCTCAGTTACTCGATCGATTTGGCCTGTTTGTAGAGATTGATACGGTCCGCGATCCGTCTCTGAGAGTCAAGATTGTGGATGAGCGCAGTCAATTTGAATCGGATCCGGGTCAGTTTTTAGCTCAGTATGAGACCGCCCAACGGGTTTTGCTTAACCAGATTCAACAGGCACAGGAGGCTTTAACCTCGGTTCACATCGACCAAGAGCTGCGGTTAAACTGCTCAGCTGTCTGTGCTGAGTTAGATGTGGATGGCTTGCGGGGTGATATTGTCACTAATCGAGCAGCCAAAGCGTTAGCTGCCTTTGAAGGCCGCAGTGAAGTGACTGTGGAGGATATCCGTAAGGTGGTTGGCCTCTGTTTACGGCACCGTCTCCGCAAGGATCCGTTAGAGGCAATTGACTCAGGCTACAAGGTTGAGAAGGTTTTCTGTGAAGTCTTCCACTTACCTATGGCTGAAGTGATGGCTTGACAGACCCGAGGTTATTTGACGGTAGGACCACTTACACAGTAGTGGATCACGAATTAAAGTGATTGGTTCAGGCAACGCCTCTACGAGCTGAGTCTGCAGCATAGGTTAGGACGACACAGTTAGGAGTCAATATCTTACTCAGGAATCGATATTTACAGTCAGACTTAATACAGTGCTCATGGCAGAGTCAGTTAGGAGGCTACATCTTATGGTGAATCAGTTAGTAGAGCAGCGCTTAGAGTTAGCAATCCCTAAATTGGGGCGATTAGCTCAACTTCTGCTGATAGGGGTATCAATGATGACCTACAGCATTTTACTGATGAACACAGCAAACTCGTTATTCCTCAGTCATATTGGTGCAGAGAAGTTGCCCAACTGCTTCATGTAAGTAGGTGTAGTTGCCGTTATAGTTTACAGAATTATTTCCCCAATAATTGATAAGGTTAGCCTGGTACAGCTTATTCCGTATCAAGTACTG
>CAYUEE010000045.1:0-21382 GCA_964443615.1 uncultured bacterium
TCATAGGATGCGTTCTGCAACGCATAGTTCCGCACATTCACCCGCTGATAGAACTTCAACCCTACCGCAGCAATCGTGAGTAATAGCCAATTCCCTATAAAGATGAGCCTAATACTGCCGAGGTGATGTAATCCCAGCCAACAATGGAGCGGACCTCTTCATCTGTCAAGGCATTGAGGATCTCGCTAACCTTAGTCTTCAATACCTCCAGGCTTTCACTCAGATCCCATCGCAACTTGGACTTGAGGTACTGCCATAATCTCTCGATGGGATTGAGTTCTGGGCTGTGAGGGGATTGAAAAAGGGGGATGACATTGTCTGGCCATTCCAACCCCTCAGCCTTGTGAAAACTGCCATTATCCAGTTGCATGACATTGAGACTCTCGGGAAAGGCTGCTGCAAACTGGTCCAGAAATAGTTGATAGCAGGTGCTGTCTACATGGCTGAACTCAAAGAAGAACCTCTTTCCCGTTAACGGTTCCACCACCCCATAGGTGTAAAACGTTTCCCGTGGCCATTGCACGGGCAGGGTCGGTTTCACTCCTTTGAGGGTAATTACCCGTCCTCCCAGGGTTTTCAATCCCCAACGGGTCTCATCCTGGCAGAAATAGCGCAATGGCAGACCAAAACTAAGATAGTGGCTTATGAAGGCAAGCAGGTCTGGGAGTTTTTTTAAAGTGTTTTTGAGCGGCTTCATCCTGTTGGTGACTGTAGGGACGAGGATGTTTGAGCTTGGCTTTGAGCTGATAGCGGACGATGCGATGGACCGTCGTATACGCCAGATCCAGTTGAAAGTGCTCTGCCAACCACTGCTGAATCGCTTGGTAGGAGGGAAAGCCTTGAGAGGATTGCAAGCGTTGTTGCAACTGCTCGAGCACCGTTGGGGGGAGAGCGGGGGGCTGGCCAGAAGCGGTTTTGATCTCGAGTAGAGCCGAGAGCCCGCCCTGTCGATAGAGGCTGAGCCAACGACCGACAGTTGCCACAGAACAGCCTAAACGAGAATCAATGTCCTCACGGTGGAAACCTGTTCAGACTTCAGCCAGAAGAGCATGAGCAGCCGTTGATGGGAGCGCGGTGAAGGGGTGGTATGGAGGCGGTGCTGTAATTGAGCCTGGGATTCGGAGATAGAGATAGAGATGTGACGGGTGTGAGGGGTGACAAATAGGGTTAAAAGGAGAACTGGAGAGCGTTTATCGCTCTGAGCCCCCGTTTGTAATAATACCATTTGCTCCTGCGCAGTCTCATCAGCTCCGCTGCCAATTCCTGCAGCTGAGGCTGCCCCCGCAACTGCTCTGCCCATACCCACCCTTACAGTCCTTGCCGAAACAGGCTGTGCCGACGATATGCTCTGCTCTCTTCCCTCGGTCTCCCGACATATCTCCCTAATCTCTGTCTCTCAGCTCGCTCTCCTTCCAGACCCGTCACCACATAGGCTATCGCTACCACTATCAACAAGCTCTCTAGTCGCTTCTGACTGACTCGGCAACTCTCTAGGTTATACCCACCACTCTTGTAATCCCGGAACATCATCTCAATTCCCATCCGCTGCCGATACCCCGCCACAGCACTCGGCCCATCCGCGAGATTAGTCAGGAGATACCACGGCTCCTCGGGGCTCTGCCCCTGATGCCGCCGCTGCCGCTGATACACGCTGATGTGGTGACGGGCAGCTCGCTCTCCCTTACTCTTGGTGACTTTGACTCCCTGCCATATCAGCTTCATCCCCGGAGCAAACGGCAACCGCTTCACCGCTTGCCAGCTGCCCCCAGCCAGCTGAATATAGGTCGATGTCGGCAGGCGTAACACATACTGTAGGCCTTGAGCTTGCAGCCAGCTAGCCCACTCTACCCCATGAAATTCCCGGTCCCCTAGCACCACCACATCATAGGCCGCCAGAAGGGGTAATAGCGGCAGCATCACAGCTTGCTGCTCTTGCCGGTTGGAGCTACCCAGTTTACCCAAGTAGACCCAACTCAATGGTAATGCTCGCCCTCGCCACAGGAGGCTAACGATGAGGAGGTTATGCTCAGACCACTGCGTGCGGTCCATAGCGATATACACTCGCTGCCCTGGCCGCACCTGTGAGGCCAAGACTGTCGCGAGCCAGGGATACCAAAGGGTCTGCTGCTGCCATTGCAGCCACAGCAGCAGTCGCTGGAGGGCTCGCCGCCGACTGTCGAGATGAATGGGTTGAGGCCAGAGTGCGGCTAACTGCTCTAAGCGAATCAGGCGGTGCTGTTGGACTAGCAGCAGCAGGAGCTGCACCATGGTCCAGTGGGCGGGGGAGAAGTGCGCCGAGAGAGAATTGAGGTAAACTGCAGAGACCATATTTGTTTGACGAGGGGACAGGTCTAGTTTGCCTGTCCTCGTTCTTAAAAGGGTAGCTGCTGAGCTCTATGGCCGACTCTGCCTACGTTTAATTCTATTTGTCACCCCTACAGGCTTCTCACTCATCGAGTCTGTTTAGGTCGTAATCTCACCGAACGCTTTCACCTCGACTGGCGCACCGACTTAGACCAGGGGCAAGGCTTGTGGATTGCCGACGGCTCCCGACTCACGCAACGGGTGGGTCTCTGCGTCGATTCCCTCCTAGCGATAGATTACAGAGACTTTGAAGGCTGTGACCTGATTATTGACGAAGCAGATCAAGTCTTTCAACACCTGCTCACCAGTTCTACCTGTAATAAAGATGGGAAGCGCCCCGCTCTCTTAGCCCGGATCCATGAACTTATCCGAGTGGCCCGCAGAGTGATCATCGACAGTGCGGATCTCACCGACCGTGAAATTCACTATGTCCTAACCTTAAAAGGATCCGAGACCCCCGTTCACTTCATCCACAATACGCATCAAGCAGCAGGGTATCACACCTCCTTCATCCACTCGACTCATGAAGCCGCCATTATTGAACGGATCCGCGCGGACTTAGAACAAGGCTTGAAACTCTTCATTGCCACCGATGCCCTCAGCACCTCCAAAACCCTGGCCCGTCTCTTAAAGAAATGGAGTCAGCAACTCGTTCTCATCAACTCCGAAACCAGCAGTGGTGAGTTTGAAATTGACTTCATCCGCCAGATTAATCAGCAAGTAGGCCGCTATCAAGGCTTAATTGCTACTCCGAGTATGGCCACCGGCGTCAGTATTGAAGTTAAACACTTCGATAAAGTCTACGGTCTCTTTCAAGGCGTTTTGAGTGATGGCGATATTTGTCAGGCCCTAGCACGGGTCCGAGCTCCCATCCCTCAGGTGATCTGGTGTGTACCGACGGGGAAGAACTTTTGTCGTGTCAGCCGCAGTGAATACCCTTCCCAAATCCGCGAAGCCCTCAGAACCCAATGGGATAAAGAAACTCGGCTCCTGCGTCACAGTTTACGCCCTGATATTAGTTTGATTGCCGAGACTGAATTCAACTGGGACACCAACCCCCATTTAAAACTCTGGACTGAGTATGCAGCACAGGGGAACGGATCCTTATGGAATCTGCGCGACAACCTCCTCGCCCGCCTGCAAGCCGAAGGCCATACCGTGGACATCATCGAAGAGGATCCCCCGGATGACGGCAAAGCCGCGGTGAAAGAAGCCCGCCATCAAACCAAGCAAGCCCAATACCAAGTCATTGCGAATGCCCAACCCCTCACCCCGACTGAATTCAAGGCGCTGCAACACCGCAAAGGCCGCACACATCACAGCTGAGGCACAAGGATCCTGAGCACCTTTTGAGTCCTTACATTAAGATAGAGCTGTTTATCACGCTCATCATACGACTGGACTCCCGAGGTTGGAATGACCAAAAACCCCCGCTCCCTCCTAAACGATCTAGGCAAATCCCTAGGTAACCAATCGCAACGGATCCCCAAGCAGCTCAACCAGGCGATCAAGAAAGGCTCCAACTACCTCGGTCAACCGCGCTCAGCTGAAGCTATTGAGCTCCTGTCGAAACGGGAAATGGAGAAGATGCGGCGGGTTTGTCGAATGGCCGCAGAGTTACTAGACCATTTGGGCGAGATGATTCAACCTGGTGTGTCTACCCTAGAACTCAATGATGAGGCGGAACGCTGGACCCAAGCGTGTGGGGCTCGAAGTGCGCCATTGGGGTACTATGGGTTTCCAAAATCCATTTGTACCAGTGTTAACGAAGTTGTGTGCCACGGGATCCCCAACGCTAAACAGATTCTCAAGGAAGGGGACATCATTAATGTTGATGTAACTCCTTTACTCGATGGCTATCACGGAGATACCTCCAAGACGTTTTTAGTGGGAACTGTATCCCCAACTGCTCGCCGTTTGGTTGAGGTGACTCAAGAATCATTGATGCGAGGGATTGCAGCCGTCCGGCCAGGTGGATATATCGGAGATATCGGAGCAGCGATTCAGTCCTATGCGGAAGGCGAAGGATTTTCAGTGGTGAGAGACTTTGTCGGCCATGGGGTGGGCCGTGTGTTCCATTCCGCCCCGCAGGTGCCCCACTACGGCCAAAGGGGGGAGGGTGAGCGATTAAAGCCGGGTATGGTGTTCACCATCGAACCCATGATTAATGAGGGAACCTATGAGGTAAAAGTATTGGCGGACAAGTGGACTGCCGTAACTCAGGATCGCAAACTCTCGGCTCAGTTTGAACATACCATTGCTGTGACCAGTGATGGCGTTGAGATCTTAACGGTGCAGGAATAAACAGGGCAACGGGGTCACTCGAGTTAGGCTGTTGGCATTGTGTTTAGAGCCCCCCTATGTCAGTTCCCCGTGCACCTCATCCCCAAGACATTGCCAATTTGATCCTCTATTTGCAAACAGAACTCGCCTTGTTTGAACAACAAGCGGCCCAGGAGGCCATTTCGCCCGAAGCTCTGGCGCATATCACCCGCTGTCAAACAATCCTGCGCCAATCGATCAAGCACATGGGCCTCCAAGATTGGTACCAGGAGCTCACCTATGGCCTCCGGGACCAGCTGGGTCGATTGGAGGAATGGCTGTGATAGGGGGTTGAAGCTCTCAGGATCCTTTTGTAGATAAGCTTTATGTTGCAATTGCATAACTTGACCTACCACCCAGCTGCTGTCCCGCAACCGATTTTGAGGGGGATTTCGCTGGAACTCCAAGTCAACCAATTAGGGTTAATAGTGGGGTCTAGCGGTGCCGGTAAAAGCACACTTTTGGAAATGATTTCTGGCCTAGCCCGTCCGTCTACAGGCTCGATTACGTGGCACGGATCCGTATTGACCCCAGCGCGACTACGCACAATGTCTGGGCTAGTGTTTCAATTCCCAGAGCGCCACTTTTGTGGGTTGACCATCTTAGAAGAACTACGTTTTGGTCGTCCGGAAGTCCGGGAAGCTGAGGTTAGACAGGCCTTGGCCCAAGTGGGGCTAGCTGATATCCCATTGAACCAGTCACCGAATCAGTTGAGTGGCGGGCAACAACGCCGTTTGGCACTGGCTGTGCAGCTGGTCAGAAGTCCGTTTCTGTTGCTACTAGATGAACCGACAGCTGGGTTAGATTGGTCCGTTCGTCAAGATCTATTAGACCTCTTGACAGTCTTGAAGCCATCGTGGTCAATCCTGATTGTTACCCACGATCCGGATGAGTTAGCACCCATTGCTGATGTGGCTTGGCGGATCGATAATGGCCAGCTCGCCCCACTAACGTCGATCCGGAGCTTGGTATAGAGGAGGTGTCAGCGTTACACACTTTGGCATCATAATCACAACTGTAGACAAAGGGCTTCTGCCACGCTAAAGGTATTTCGAGTAAATCTCGTGCTCCTGTAAACCCTTGACCGATAAAGAATAGAACGGCCAGTGAATTCAAGATGATATGAACTGTCCGCCAACGCTGCGTCTTATCTTGGTAAATAGAGGGTTGAATAGCAAGCGAAAAAACCATCAGCAAGGTGACACTGATACCGTAGTAGTAGTGAGAGACATACCACTCGAAATCACGGCGATAGACTCCCTCCTGCAAGCTTATGATGACAACTCCCATGCCGGCTAGCGTCGCGAAAAGGGCTCGTTTCGATTTCTCTTTGGCTTTTACGCGCAGTAGCAGCACTAGGGATCCAATTGTTAGGGCATACAACCCGACAACTGTTATGGCCCGACCCACTGGCGCCCCATCCTCTAACCAGGAGGACACAATAGGATGAGCCATACCCAACAAACTTAAGCCCGTGACGGATCCCGTTAACCATCGGCCCCAATTGACATGCTCAGGTCCAACCATCGGGGGGATTTTACTTTTGGACTCAAGGCGACGTTGACGGGTTTGCCAAGCGAAGTAACACACCACACCAATTAAAGGAAAGACGAAGCTTACCGCTAAGGCAGGGTGGGCCAAACTGAACACATCAGTGAGTTCCATAGGCTATGGTTCCCTAGTAGACCAGATACCTCACTTAGTGTGCCGCAAACGGATCCAACTCGCTTAAAATCTCCTATTTTCTTTTAAGTTAGGCTTTGAGGCCCATTACGGTTAGCTCCCCTTGCCTAGTTTCCTGGCAAAGCATAAAACTAACCCAGTAGAGTCTGAGTGGGTTACTGAAACCGACTGATAGGAGCCTGAGAGTTATCTCACAATCGGTCCAGTCCGGCTTTAGGTCATAGCAGTACGGTGATTGTGCTACTTCAAGAATGAAATGAATCCATGAAACCTATTTTCTCTTTGGCTGCGATTGTGGCACTGACAGTTGGCTTAGCGGCCTGCGGTGATGATGAAACAACCACAACAGTGGACTTACCTCCCGAGGTGGCTCCTCCTGTTCTGGCTCCATCTCTGATTACGGTGACAGTAACCAATCTCCAGCCTGTCGATGGATTGTCTCTGACGCCAGTGTTTCTAGGGGTCCACAACTGCGTGTACGACATGTTCAACGCCGGCTCACCTGCACCTGAAAATATTGAGCGGCTAGCGGAAGATGGCACAGTTGATCAAAGAATCGCTGTAGCTCTGAGCAACGGGGGAGTTGCTGATGCCGGAGCCCTAGGTGGAGTGTTGGCACCTGGAGAGTCTCTATCCCTGGATTTTGTCGTGGATCCTGCCGATCCGTTAACGCAGTGTCTTAGCTACGCTTCGATGGCAATTCCGAGTAATGACGCCTTTATTGGCAATGATGATCCAGCGGCTATTCCCCTATTTGATGCTGCCGGTAATCTGATTGAACGGACCGGATCCTCAGCCTTTATCGTTAGTGGTGACCGGGTTTGGGACTCTGGCACCGAGCTCAATGATGAGATCCCAGCCAATACAGCTGCTTTGGAACAAGCTGCACCCGATACTGGAGTCGATGAGGGAGATGTGATCCGCCTGCATCCCGGGCTCCAAGGATCCTTGGCTTTTGGAGGTCCGGTGGGGAACGTTCTGCTCGCACAGCCTAATGGTGATTTCACCATTCCTGACATTGATATGGCCGCCATCACCATCATTGAGAACTAATCAATGTAGAGCTTAATTGCCACCTCAGCTCAGGTCTGCTGGTGTGACAAGGCTCAAGTATTCCACTAATAGACGGATGCTGAGTCAGTAGGCATCCCTCAGAATTGGGGATTGAGCCATATCCTCTACAGGCGTTATGATAATGAACGTCCTACTTCGTTGGTGACTGCCTTAATGTTTTTCCGATCTATACTCTTCGATTACTAGGGCTGGCTAGATGTGAGAGCAGTATGCCAGGGTGTCTCACGACGTAACCACCTGGACACTATCAACATCATCTCGAAGCTCTATCCTGGTCTCTCCAGGTCGAAAACCTAGGTAAAACGGCGTGGTGGGATTTTGAAGGCTCTCGAATGAGGGTCTTTTTTAGTCTTAGTAGACCGGCTGATATATTATCAGGATAGTCTGTGGCTAAGACTAATCTGTGACCAGACTAATCTAGATAAAGAACTCAGTTAAGGTAGGACTCAAAGATAAAACTCAAAAGTAAAGCTCAGTAAATATAGACAGTAATGGGATCCAGCCACGCTTCCAGATCTAGGGCAAAGAGCGCTTGATATGCAACTCCAGCACCATCATCACCCCTACACAGAAGCACTTAGTGAAATTAGTTCAGCTCTGTTAGCTCGTTCAAGCTTGCCAAATGTCTTTCACCTGATCCTGGATCATGCCGTCCAGTGGTTGGCAGCAACCGAGGGGTTTGTGTTCCTGGTCAATGGCGACAGTCTCGATCTCAAGGCAACATGGTCTTCTCGATCAGAATTTGATGTGACTTGCCACCATAGATTAGTCCATCATGTTTGGCGAAGTGGCCATCTCCTACAGGAAACCGATTTCAATCTCCTAACTACCATTGGACTACCCCTCGCAATCCGAGGTCAGGTCGTGGGGGTTTGGGGGCTGCTGCGGGAGGGCGAGGGACCATTTAGAGACTACGATATTCAAGGATTGCAGCATTTTGCGCAGTTAGCCTGTGTGGCCATCGATTACAGTCATCTGTATCAGTCTGCTCAACAAGGATCCGTCGAACGTCGCCGAGTCGAAGAAGCCTTAGGCCAAGAGAAAGAGCGTTTGGCCATCACTCTACGTAGTATTGGCGATGGCGTGATCACCGCTGACCTAGAGGGGCGTGTGCAGTTGATGAATGCTGCAGCAGAACAGTTAACCGGATGGTCTCAGTCTGAAGCGGAGGGTCAACCGATTCGAGAGGTGTTTCACCTGGTGCACGCAATCACCCGTGAACGTCCTCGGGATCCCATTTCACAGGTCTTGAGTGGTAAGCAAACCGTGGGTCTCCCGAATCAAACCGTGTTGATTGCCAAGGATCAGCGCGAGTGGTTTATTTCCGCCAGTACCTCACCCATTAAAACCACAACCGGGCGTGTCGCAGGTGTTGTGATTACATTCCGCGATATTACCCGGCATAAGCAAACGGAAGAGGCCTTGCGAAAGAGTGAGGCACAGAATCGAGCTATTTTAAATGCCATTCCTGATCTGATGATTCGGATGAGTCGAGAGGGGACTGTCTTAGATTTCAAAGGGGAAGGTCAGGATCCAGTGGCTCGTCAACAGAACAGTCCTCTAAGTGATTTTTTCCCAACCGCAGTAGTTCAGCAGAAACTTAGAGCCATCCGCAAAGCACTAGAGACAGGCCAGATGCAGATGTATTCCTACCAGTTAGGATCCGAGGAAGGGGGAACCCGTGAGTTTGAAGCACGCCTAGTGGTTAGTGGACCGCAGGAAGTACTGGCGATTGTGCAAGATGTTACGGCGCGGAAGGCGGCGGAGTTACAGCAACAGCAACAGAGGGAACGGGAGCGGCTGTTGGCAGGGATTGCGTTACGGATCCGGCGATCGCTGAATCTGGATGATATTTTACGGACGACCGCCGCTGAGGTCAGGGAACTGTTACAGGTGGACCGGGTTGTAATCCATCAGTTTCAACCGAGTGGCGATAGCTGGGTGATTGCAGAATCGGTCACTGCTGCTTGGCCCACGGCTCTTGGTCAAGTGTTACAAGGACCTTGGATGATTGACGCTAAGCACCAGCAGCAAGGGTATATTCGGGCTATTTCTGATCTCGACCATGATGACTACGTTCTATCTGGACCTTTACAACAGTTTCTGCTGCGCTTACAGGTTAAAGCAATCTTAGTGGTGCCCCTCTTTTTTCAAAATAGTGGCCTATGGGGGATCCTGGCTGCTCAGCATTGTGCTATTCCACACGAATGGCAGCTAGATGAAATAAGTCTACTCGAAAAATTAGCGACGCAGGTTGAAATCGCAATTCAACAGGCACAACTCTATCAGCAAGTACAAACCTTGAATAATGACCTAGAGCGTCAGGTCCGAGTCCGAACTGCTCAGTTGAACAAGCAAGTCTCTGCTCTGCAATTGCAAGCTCAACTTCTGGATGCGGTAGAAAGTGGTGTAGTTGCCACGGATCAAAGCGGTCATATCATTTATTGGAACGCTCACGCCCAGTCGTTATACGGTCTCTCGGAAGCGGATGCGTTGGGTGAGGCCGTGGTGGATGTGATTCCTTTTTCCCCGGTTCAAATTAGGGAGATGAATCAGGCACTAGCTCAAGATGATAAGTGGTCTGGTGAGTTAACACTGCCTCAATCTGATGGATCCTATACCACTGTGTTTGTTGAGAATACACCGATGCGAGGTCAAGGAGGACTTCCCCAGGGCTTTACTGGTGTGAGTGTGGATATTACAGAACGGAAGCAGGCGGAGGATGCGTTGCGCGAGAGTGAAGAGAAGTTCCGTACCCTCACAGAAACAGCCACCTCTGGTATTTTTATCTTCCGGGATACCTTTTTGGATGTTAACCCTGCCTTGAGCGATATCACAGGTTTCTCACGGGATGAGTTACTGCATCAGCCGTTTTGGTCCGTAATTCATCCTAAGTTTCGACGCCTGGCACGACGGTTTGGACACCATCAGTTGGCTCGCATGACTCAGGAAGCTGCTCACTTTGAATTTCAAATTATTACCCGAAGGGGCGAAGAACGGTGGATTGATTGTACGACAGGTCTGATTACATTTAAGGGAGAGCCCGCTATTCTGGGCACCGCATTTGATATTACGCAACGGAAAGTGACCGAGTTTCAATTGCAATCGAAGATGAAGGAACTAGAAGAACTCAACGTGCTCAAGGATGATTTCCTCAGTACGGTATCGCATGAATTACGAACACCGATGTCGAATATGCGGATGGCCATTCACATGTTGAAGATGATGGTAACCGAGCTAGAAAAACAGGATCCGTCCCTCCAAGAATCGGCGGCTAAGGCTAATCGCTACATCACAGTCCTGCACGATGAATGTCTACGGGAAACGGAGTTGATCAATGATCTCCTTGATTTACAGCGGCTTGAAGCCGGATCTCAGCACCTACACTATGAACCTATTGAACTGGAAACGTTTCTCCCCCATCTCCTCAACTCGTTTGTGGCTCGAACGCAGCAACGGGAGCAGACCCTTATTTTAGAGCCCCAAACCGACTTTCCTATACTCTATAGCGACCCTGCTTGTCTGACTCGGATCCTGGCGGAGTTAGTCAACAATGCGTGCAAGTACTCTCCACCCGGCGCAGCTATTAAGTTACAAACCTCCTGGCAGACTGATTATCTCCAGTTCCAAGTGACGAACACTGGAGTTGAAATTGAACCAGAGGTGATCAACCGAGTCTTTGACAAATTTTATCGAATCCCCCATGGCGATCGGTGGAAACAGGGGGGGACAGGATTGGGATTGGCATTAATTAAGCGGCTGGTGGAAGAATTGTGTGGCCGGATTTGGGTAGAAAGCTCTGAGCAGCTGACCTCCTTTTTTGTGCGATTACCGCGTGATCTCAACGAGAGCCTTCAAGGTCCAGCCAAGTCGTAAATCCCTAAGGATACTAGCAACTCAGGGTCGGTTCCCAGATAGCGGTAGAGTGGAAGTATGCTTTGGTGAAACCCATGACTTCATTTATTCAGCAGTACGTGGTCCCTGCGCTCATCCTGGTTGTCTTTCTATTTACGTTGGTGGTGGTGAGTGCTCGCTCCTTCATCCCTGGTGATATGGCTCAACCCGCTCCTGTGGATCCCGTAGAGATGGAGTCGCCCGCAGTAGGGATCCTGATGCCCACGTTACCGACAATGGCGCTGATGTGACAGTATTGCCTCACGGGTACACTTGGCGTTCCGGACAGTATCGGGATCGGGCAGTGCTTTGCCAATGGTTACAAGCGGCCTTGCAGGAGTACGCCCCTAGCCGCACTGAGTGGATCCATCTGCAAGACACGGTGGCTACGTTGTTTGATCCCTTGTCAGCACCCTGTTGGTGGATTGATGAACCTGCGACTGATCAGCCTGTAGCTTGTCTGTGGTTGGGGCGATCGCTTGATCAGCTCACGGGTCACGGGATCGCGTACATCCTGCTAGTACGGGTAGATCCTGGACATCGGCGCCAAGGATTGGGTACAGCATTGCTGCAGCAGGCAGAAGATTGGGCTCGACGGCATCATCTGGCAGGATTGCAGTTGCAGGTATTCGCAGACAATGAAGCGGCGTTACAGTTGTATTCTAAAGTGGGCTTCGCCTTGCAGGGTTATTGGTTGGCTAAACAGGTATGACAGTATCGCCACCGGATCCGTCGGGATCCCTTCCTTTATTTGAGCAGTCTGATGCCACTTCAGATCTTCAACGGATAGAGGATCTAAAACACTTACTTCAGCAGGCGGGAACAGCCTACTATGTCTGGGCGAGTCCCGTCATGTCAGATGACGTTTATGACCAACTGTACCGGGAGTTACAAGACTTAGAACAGCAATACCCTGAGCAGGTGACGCCTGATAGTCCCACCCAGCGTGTTGGAGATAAACCTGCTACCCAGTTTGAAACCATCACCCATGATATTCCCCTATACAGCTTAGAAAATGCCTTCAATTTCACAGAATTACAAGAATGGGAAGACCGACTTCACCGCGTCCTGGGCACAGGATCTGATGCTCCCTTGGAGTATGTCTGTGAATTGAAAATTGATGGATCCGCGCTGGCTCTCAGTTACCGGGATGGGCTTTTGGTGCGGGGGGTGACACGTGGCGATGGTCAAGCTGGCGAAGATATCACTCCTAACATCCGGACCATTCGAACTATTCCCTTGCGTTTACACGGTGAGGATCCTCCGCCTCAATTAGAAGTTCGAGGTGAAGCCTATCTCACAGTCCCAGAATTTGAACGGATTAATCAGCTCCGAGCTCAAGCGGGTGAAGCGGTGTTCGCAAATCCTCGGAATTGCACTGCAGGGACGTTACGGCAGTTGGACAGCCGGATCGTGGCAGAACGGAAATTAAGCTTTTTTGGTTACACACTTTACCTTCCCCAAGGGTGGCCGACTGGATCCTTACCTCGCACACAATGGGACGGCTTACAATTGTTACAATCAATGGGCTTTGCGGTCAATCCCCATGCTGTGTTGAAAGGATCCTTGGCTGATGTGTATGCCTATTTTGAAGACTGGGATAAAGCGAAACGGGAGGCCTTGCCCTACGCCACGGATGGTATGGTCGTGAAGTTGAATGAGTATCGTTTACAGGAGGAGGCTGGCTTTACCAAAAAGTTTCCACGTTGGGCGATTGCGTTGAAGTATCCAGCCGCAGAGGTACCCACCCGGATCCTGAGGATCCTGGCGAGCGTGGGACGGACTGGGGCCGTAACACCCGTGGCAGAATTGGAGCCGGTACAGTTAGCGGGAACAACGGTGAGTCGGGCTTCGTTACACAATGCAGATCGGTTACGGAAGTTGGATGTTCACATTGGAGACACGGCGATTGTACGGAAGGCGGGCGAGATCATTCCTGAAATTGTGTCAATTTTGCCTGAGTTACGACCAGTGGGAGCGGATCCATATTATCTGCCGACCCACTGCCCGGAGTGTGAAACCCGTTTAGAACGATGGGACGATGAAGCGGTTACTCGTTGCCCCAATCTAAAATGTCCAGCCCGGGTGCGAGGAAATTTACAGCACTGGGCTAGTCGGGATGCGTTGGATATTGAAGGATTAGGTGAGCGCTTAATTTGCCAACTAGTTGAACGGCTGGGGATCCGCTCAGTTGCTGATCTCTACTGTCTCAAAGCTGAAGACTTCATAACCTTGGAGCGAATGGGCCAGAAATCAAGTCAGAAACTGATCACGGCCTTGGAGCGGTCCCGTCAACAGCCTTGGTCTCGGGTCTTATATGGGCTAGGGATCCCTCATGTGGGATCTGTGAATGCTCAGGTGCTAACCACACATTTCCCCTCAGTCACCCACCTGGGTCAAGCAACAGCTCCAGCAATTGCCGAGATCTACGGAATTGGGTTTGAAATTGGTGAAGCAGTGACCCATTGGTTTGCTCAGCCTACCAATCAAGAGCTCATTCAACAGCTAGAGGCCGCTGGACTACAGTTGAAAGCACAGGATTTGGATCCATCTGCTCAGCCTCTTTCAACCTTCCTGAATGGTAAAAAGTTTGTCATCACTGGCACGTTACCGACGCTATCCCGGAATGACGCTAAACAATGGATTGAATCACGAGGTGGAAAAGTAACCGCCAGTGTGAGCAAAAAAACAGACTATGTGCTGGCTGGTTCCGAACCGGGGTCTAAGTTGGATCAGGCTATGGCATTGGGTCTCAGGATCCTGTCGGAGGCGGAATTGCTGGGGATGGATCCGCAGAGCGGGTCAGTTGGGAGTTGAGATCGAATCGTCCGGATCCGATTGTCCGTATCGATTGTCCGCTAGGCTGGGAACGATGTGGTGAGGTTTTAGCTATGGGTGGACGGTGGGATGATGATCGTATGGATCGGTTTGCGAGCTTGGTTGAAAGAATTGCGGATATTCAGCTGCAGCAGGCTCAGTCTCAGACACAGTGGGTTCAAAGTGTTCTAGAGCTCAATCGAGGGATGGTTAGACTTGAAGCTACCACCTACCTCCTCGAACAAGTAATTGCTGAGTTGAGAGGAGTACAGGCTCGCCAAGATCAGTTAATTGCGCTGCTTCTCAATCAGACGATCGAGGTGGTTGAAGTAGATCCCTCTGATAACCGGTGAGCCATTCATCTTCTGTGGTTTACTGTTCAGTAGTTGCTCTTAGGATCCTAACTATGCCACGTCAACTCATTTCATCGGGAACTCACTGGGAAGCCTCGGTTGGCTACTCCCGCGCTATTCGAGTCGGAGATTTGATTGAAGTGTCTGGCACGATTGCAGCAGATGCAAACAGCCAAGTGGTGGGGGTTGGGGATCCGTATCGGCAGGCTCAGTTTATTTTTGAAAAGATTGAAAAAGCTCTCCAAGCGGCTGGAGGCCAGATGACCGATGTGATTCGCACCCGCATGTACGTAACCGATATGAATCACTGGGAAGCCATTGCCAAAGCTCATGGGGAAGTATTCCAATCTATTCGACCGGCCTCGACTCTAGTTGAAGTGAGCGGACTGGTCTCGGCGGAGTACCTCGTTGAAATAGAAGTAACAGCGCTCCTGGGTGATGAATAAGATAAGGTCAGCATCGCGGCCTTCAAGGCGATATCTGAGGAGCCATCGCTCCTGAAGGTACCGCCTCAGTGTCAATGGACCAGTGTCAATGGACCAGTGTCAATGGACCAGGGAGTTACTCGATCCCTTCAATCCGATCTTCCAACTCCTCGTAGAGCTCACGCAGTTTGTCAAGGGTCTCATCACTCGTTTCCCAGTAGCCGCGACCGTTCACCTCCAGAAGGGTACCAACCATGCGGCGGAAGGAATGGGGGTTTAAATTCATCAACCGTTCACGCATGGCATCATCGTTAATGAACGTGTCGTTAGTCTCCTCGTAAACCCAGTTGTCCACCGCGCCTGCAGTGGCTGACCAGCCGGAGGTGTTGACTAGACGCTTTGATATTTCTCGAACGCCTTCGTATCCGTGCTTCAGCATGCCTTCATACCACTTCGGATTCAAGAGCTTGGTCCGAGCATCAAGGCGAACCGTTTCAGACAGCGTGCGAATCTGAGCATTCGGTGTAGTGGTATCAGCCATATAAGCCGCTGGCCGCTTACCATCCTGACGTAGTGTTTCAATAACCTTGGTCGGATCCGAGTCGAAGTAGTGACTCACATCCGTCAGACTGATCTCAGAGGAGTCCAGATTTTGGAAGGTGACATCCACTTTCTTCAAAGATGATTCGAACACGTCGCGAGCGGCCTGATTATTTAACTCAGACCCAAAGGCGAAGGACTTACGGCTGAGGTACATGTCCTGCAGTTGTGCTTCATCTTCCCAAGAACTGTTTTCTACCGCCAGATTGATGTTGGAGGCATAGGATCCTGAGGCATTGGAGAAGACCCGAGTTGCCGCCTGCCGGACCGAGATGCCCAGAGAGTCAGATTGCTCTAGGGTGTGCTTGCGAACAAAGTTGAGTTCAATTGGTTCGTCCGCTTCTGCACAGAGTTTCACCGCCCGATCAAGGAGTTCCATTTGGTTCACGAACAGATCCCGGAACACCCCCGAGCAGTTGACCACCACATCAATCCGAGGCCGTCCTAGCTCTTCAAGAGGTACCAATTCCAGCTTATTAACTCGACCCAAGGCATCAGGCTGAGGACGCACACCCAGCATACATAGAACCTGAGCTAAGGATTCCCCGTAGGTTTTGATATTGTCAGTCCCCCACAGCATTACGGAGATACTCTCGGGCCACTGACCGTTATTTTCAGCGCGTTGACGGGCCAGCAGGCGGTCCACCACAATGTCAGCAGATTGAATGGCCGCAGAGGTGGGAATAGACTGCGGATCTAGAGCATGAATGTTCTTACCCGTGGGCAGGACCTTCGGATTGCGGATCGGATCCCCGCCGGGGCCTGGCACAATGTAATCGCCTTCGAGCGCTTTGAGTAAGGATCCGAGTTCAAAGTCAGCGGTCACCTGCGTCAAACACTCTTCTAGGAATTCAAACAAAGGCTTGAGTAGCTCAGGATCCACATCGGGATAGCCCGCCTCTTTCAATGCTTTTACCCAGGGAGCCGGTCGACCCATATTGAAGAAGTTGAGCCTGGACACTCTAGAGACTCGGCCTTCTGCGTCCGTCTGTTCTTGCACTAGAGCCGCTACGGCCTTTTGACAGGCTTGATTAACGTTATCCAGCAGCTCTACATCAGCTAGGATCCCTTGATCCCGATTGCGGTAAATCTCATCAATATCTCGATTCAAGCTCTGGGCTAGGATCCGGGGCAAGCCTAAAATCTCTTCTTCCGTCCGGTCAATACTGGCAATACTGACTAGCGTGGCGATGGCTTCTGCTGCTGTCGGTGGGGCACCGATAACATGCAGCCCGCACGGGAGGAGACGAGATTCAATTTCCATCAACTTGTTGTACAGTTGGCCAACCACAGTATCCCGCTCAGCCACGGTCAGGTCGCTGGCATCGGTTTCAGGTAGATTGACATCTTTGTCCAGATTCACGATCCGGGCTTTATCCATAATGCTATTGACAATTTGAACGCCGCGACCGCCCTCTCGGAGTGTTTGATAGGATCCAATCAAATCCCGCAATTCCTTCAACCCTTTGTACAATCCGGCGTTTTCAGCTGGGGGAGTGAGGTAACTGATGGTGCAGGCGTATCCTCGTCGTTTGGCAATGGTTGCTTCCGAAGGATTATTAGCTGCGTAGTAGTAGAGGTTCGGCGTGGAGGCAATCAAGCTATCGGGGTAGCATTCACCCGACATCCCGATTTGCTTACCGGGCATAAATTCTAAGGATCCGTGGGTCCCAAAGTGCAGGACAGCATCCGCTTTCCAGATTTTTTCCAGGTAGGTGTAGTAGGCAGCAAAGCCATGATGAGGACTAGCAGATCGGGAAAAGAGTAATCGCATCGGATCCCCTTCATAGCCAAAGGTCGGCTGGACACCCACGAAAACGTTACCGTAGTGCTTGCCATAGACCAGCATGTTCTGACCATCCGTGTTCAATTGGCCGGGGGCTGGTCCCCAATAGCTTTCAATACCTTTGTAGTAGGGTGTCAAAGATTCGTATTCACGCACAGGGATCCGGGCTGCAACATTCAACTCGGGGCTAGCGTACTGAGCTTGAGCATCGTGCAGGATCTCATTCATCAGCTGGGATGGATCCTCAGGGAAGTCTTGAATATCGTAGCCATTGCCCTTCAACGCTTCAATCACTCGGTAAATGGAGGCAAAGACATCCAGGTAGGCGGCTGTGCCAACATTGCCCTTATCGGGTGGGAAGCTGAAGATTGTGATGGCAATTTTCTTTTCTAGTTTGGGTTTGCGGCGCAGGTTAGCCCACTTTAGGCACCGCTCAGCAATCAGTTCAACTCGATCCTGAAGGGCAATGGCTCGACCTGTAGCACTATCTCGGCCTGAGAGAATAATGGGATCAATCGCACCATCTAACTCTGGCAACGCAATCTGTAACGCCACTTGAATTGGGTGTAATCCGAGGTCGCTCCCTTCCCACTCTTCAGTTGTTTGGAAAACGAGCGGGAGGGCCACCATGTAGGGACGATTCAACGCTTGGAGGGCTTCGATTGCCTTGGGATGATCCTGTTTAGCGGGACCTCCAACTAACGCAAATCCAGTCAGGGAGACAACGCCATCGACGAGGGGAGATCCTTTTTTGCTCCAAAAGAAGGTCTTCACGGGTTCGGAGAAGTCTAAGCCGCCGGAGAAGACAGGGATGACCCGAGCCCCTTTCGACTCTAGCTCTTGAACCATAGCGACATAGTGGGCATCATCACCGGTAACGAGGTGGGTGCGTTGAATGAGCAGGCCGATACAGGGGGCTAACGGATCCTTATTCTCAACTGGCAGGTCATCGCGGCTATCAGTCCAGGCTTGGTAGGACTGCACATCTTCAAACATCTGAGGGGCGAGGGGGTGCCAGATGCCGGTGTCGGGGTAGGTAACCGGATCCTGGAATGAAATACTGGTTTGACCGTCAATAAAATACTTACTGGCTAGCATCAACAGAAAGTTTTCTAGGTTTTGCGGGGAACCACCGAGCCAATACTGGAAGCTCAGCATGAAGTTCCGGGCATCTTGAGCTTTATCAATAGGAAGATACTTTAAGACTTTGGGCAACGTGCGGAGGAGCTTCAACATGCCATCTTGAAAAGAGGATCCGGACTGTTCTTTCCGTTTCCGCATGAATTGTGCAATGGCACTCTTAGACTGGCCTAGCTGCGCCATGGAGAAGCTACCCATCTTATTAAGGCGCATCACCTGAGGCATGGAGGGGAAGACAATAGCAGCTGCCAATCGGTCTCGATGGGGTTCTACAGCTTCAACAACTTTGTCTGCTAGATCGGCGATGAAAATCAAGGAGGCGATGAAGATGTTGGCGCTCTCCATGTCCTGCTCGAAGGCGCTGTAGTTATCAGGATCCCGCAATTCTTCAAGGATGTAGCCACTGAGTTCAATGGCGACGGTGTCATGATGTGCGTTGATCGATTGGGCGGCGGCAGTCAATGCACTCTGATATTGAGGCTCCAGCACGACGTAGACCACTTTAATTAAGGTACGGCCATTTAGGGTTTCGGGGATGACGCGGCGGATGGATGATTTCACCAGAGTGAACATACTGCAAGCTCCGTAAGCAACTCAATCAAGGATGGGCGTTTGGGACGGTAAGGCGGCTAGGTATTATGCCTCACTATGGATCTCGTTCTACCAGAGATTGGGACAGGCCTCGGCATTTCTTCAGAATCACGTTAACAAAATGAAATGGTCTGTTACGAACTGAAGCGATGACCAGGATCCTTTTGTGCTAGGTGCTCACTCAGAGCCGGATCCGGGTGAACAGGATAATATGGCCATAAGTCACTGAGGATCCCTATGGCTGAGCATGATGTATTTATCTCGTACTCCTCCAAAGATCGCGACTGGGTGAAGAGTATCCTGTTGCCGGTGCTGGAGAATGCGGGGCTGAAGACCTATGTTGACTACCGTGACTTTCCGCCGGGGATGCCGACTATTAAGGCGATTGAGCAGGCGGTGGTGACCAGTCGCAAGACGTTGGCGGTGTTATCTCCGAGTTATATGGCGAGTCAGTGGACGGAGTTGGAGACGACTTTGTTACATACTCTGGATCCGTCTAATATCAATCTGACGTTTAATATCAATCTGACGTTAATCCCTCTGTTGAAGGCGGAGTGTGATTTGCCACTGCGGTTGCAGGCGTTGGGATATTTGAATTTTGTGGATCCGGTGGATCAAGAGTTGGAGTGGTCGCGGTTGGTGCGGGCGCTGGGTGGGGATGCCCAGGATCCCTTACCTCTCCGGGAGTTGAGTTGGCCTCAGGAGAATTTGGAGAGGGCTTCTGCTTTGAATAGTTTGGGGATCCTTAGGTGGTTAGCAACCTTGGGCCGGACTCGCAAAATAGGTTAACGCAATCACAACAAGTCACTATGTAACAGCAGTCATTTACCATTTAACGACAAAACAGATCAGTTTGACCAAGGCAGGTCACTATGGGGCGGGAGAAACGGATCCATTCAATCAAAGAAAGTCACTATAGAACGGGAAAACGGATCGCTTTGATCAAGGAAGGTCACTATGGAACGGGAGAACGGATCGCTTTGATCAAAGACAGGCGAATGGGAACGATGGAGCAGCGCTGATCTAGAGTTACGAGGCGTCTTGGGTCTGTGCAGGGCATTGATGAGGGATCTATAGCACTCTCAGAGCAGTTGTAAATAAAGCCTTTGGCGGTCCGAGGTTGCAGCTGCGCAATTTTAGCCAATCTGTCTCTCTTAAGCCGCCTCCAATCCTCTTCAAATTACGGATCCTATCGCAGCGGACAACATCAGCTAGAGACAATGGGTAGAAAGATCTTCACAGCACCCGCCAGGATAAACCCCACCACCACTGAACGATTAATAAACTCTTGCGTATCCAACCGTTTCCCAATACCATTGACCTCAGTTTTCAACGCTTTGATCTCGCCTTTAAGTTCAGACTCCAACGTTTTGATATCTCCTTTAAGTTCAGATTCCAGTCGCACTTGTCCCAGTTTGATCTCGACCACATCATTGCGTAGCTCCTCAAGCTTAGTATCCATGCGGTCTAACGTCTGGTTGAGCTGACCCAGCACCTCTTCTAGTCGTCGATTATCTGGCTGTACCTCTAGAGACTATCGATTACCCACTGAGGCGGAGTGGGAGTATGCCTGTCGTGCGGGGACAACCCCTTTCACTTTGGGGAGAGGCTAACTCGGCTAACTCCAGAATTGGCGTGGTTCAATCGACCAGATGAGGGGACTATGGAGGTGGGTCAGTTGGGTTTAGCTAATGATTTTGGTCTTTATGACATGCATGGCAATATTTGGGAGTGGTGTCAGGATTATTGGAATTCAAGTTATAACAATAAACCGGAAGAGTTGAAGAACAATGGGAGCATTGCTTGGACTGAAGGAAATGGAAATCGCAGGATCCTTCGAGGGGGGTCATACTTTTCAATAGATCAAAACTCCTGCCGTTCGGCGTTTCGCCTCAACTCTTACCCGGACGACCGCTACAGCTACAATAATGGGTTCCGAGTTGTGAGTGGATGAGCGAGGACTTCTTGCCCTTTGCCCTTTTGTTCTTTTACCCTTTGCGTTCTTCAAATTTTTTATGAATTTATGCTATTATTTTCACTGTAGCGGACACAGCGTTTGAAACAAAAAGGGTGAGGAGGGTTGGCTTTGAGGATCTAGGATCCTGGTCTATCGGGGTTGATGGTTCGGATCCGGGAGGCTAAGGATCCTGGGCTACTCTGGACTTCATGAGCTAGTGACTATCGGGAGAAAGAGCTTAACAACGCCAGCCAGCACCGCTACAACAAACCCGACCACCACCGAGCGATTAATGAACTCTTGCATATCCAACCGTTTACCAATCCCATTGACTTCAGTTGTTAAAGCTTTAATCTCACCTTTGATCTCCGACTCC
>CAYUEE010000045.1:21482-34414 GCA_964443615.1 uncultured bacterium
AATCCCATTGACTTCAGTTGTTAAAGCTTTAATCTCACCTTTGATCTCCGACTCCAGCCGAACTTGGCCAACTTTGAGCTCAACCATATCCTTTTGCAGGGTCTCAAACTTGGCATCCACATCCTTTTGCAGGGTCTCAAACTTGGCATCCATGCGATCCAATTTCTGATTGAGCTGACCTAACACATCTTCCAAGCTGTAAGTCACTGTGATTGGAGCTTGAGTCATAGATGGCCTCGCCTCATCGTAGGTGGGTTCAATTTTAACTGATCTAAGTGCACTATTTAGGATCCTGGTCTATCGGGGTTAACAGTTCGGATCCGGGGGTCTAAGGATCCTGAGGAGTCACTCTAGTAGACATCATGAGCTAGTGACTATCGGGAGAAAGAGTTTAACAACCCCAGCCAGCACCGCCACAACAAACCCGACCACCACCGAGCGATTAATAAACTCCTGCATATCCAACCGTTTACCAATCCCATTGACTTCAGTTGTTAAAGATTTAATCTCACCTTTAATCTCAGACTCCAGTCGAACTTGCCCAACTTTGAGCTCAACCACATCCTTTTGTAGAGTCTCAAACTTGGTATCTAGAGTCTCCAGCTTGGTATCCATATTCTTTTGCATGGTCTCAAACTTGGCATCCATATTCTTTTGCATGGTCTCCAGCTTGGTATCCATATTCTTTTGCATGGTCTCAAACTTGGCATCCACGTTCTTTTGCATGATCTCAAACTTGGTATCCATGTTCTTTTGTATGGCCTCAAACTTGGTATCCATGCGGTCCAATTTCTGACTGAGCTGACCTAACACATCTTCCAAGCTGTAAGTCACTGTGATTGGAGCTTGAGTCATAGATGGCCTCGCCTCATCGTAGGTTGGAGGCTATTTTAACTGCTCTAGCGGCCTCCCAGCCACAGCTTATCTATTCTAGGAAGTACCTGAGTGTGTGAGCTGAAGAGCTGAAGTCCGCCAAGGCCATTGAAGGCTCCCCTTAGTCGATATCAGATAAAAGGATCCAGCTAAAGCCATACCAAGCGCTACCAGATACAGGTTGAAATACATTGAAAGGATCCTGATTTAAAACAAGGGTTCGATGTCCCGCTGTCGTAACAAAGCTCGTGCCATTTCACAAAACCCCCACACTTCACTGGCTGCAGTTACATGGCTAGGCAAGTGATCTATTTCATCACTGTACTTAGCTATCGATGCCACACCCACACTGTGGGGAAACTGATCAGGATTGAACATACTACTGTCGTTGGGACTGTCCCCGATGGTCATCACCTGGGTTGTGTTTAGGCCCCAGTCCGTTGACTTCAAAAATGTCGATAACCCATGGCCTTTATTCTGCGTCAACAAATGAATGTGGCATTGAACCGTGCTGTAGATGAATCCCCATCCGTGATCCCGGCAACATCTCTGCATCGCCTCCAGCGTTTCAACCGAGAACTCATTCTGCTCAAAAGTCCAATCTGTTAATCGAAACTGATTATCCAAGGCTTCCTGCAAACCCGAAAAGCGCTGCTGCAGGATCGTGAACATGTGCTGCAATCCCTGCCGATGCCATTCAACGGTTTGATCATCTGCAAGCGACAATAGTTGAAATGGTTTAGATGGGATGTCACCTTCCACCGCAGGGACGGACACACCGCCATTCTCAGCCATCGCCCCCGTAATGGGCAGATAATAGGCCAACCCCTGCACCCAACCAGCTGAGCGGCCCGTCGTGATCAGGATCCGGATCCCTGCCGACTGTAGTTGTTCAAACGCCTGCAGTAAAGCGGGTCGTAGAAGCCCATGCTCTGTAATCGTGCCATCCACATCTGTGGCAATTAACTGAATATCGGCTAACCAAGGCAACTGATTGCTAGGAACTGAATGCGTCATTGTTGCACATACTTAGTGACATCTTCCCCACATTCGTCTGCCAGATAGGATAAGGCCCGGAACCGGAGCCCCACCACTTGTTCGTACAACGGATTCAGTTGGCACATTGCTGGAATATGCATAATCTTCTTGCCAAAGACCACCACGTCTCGCTCAAACGGGCACTGATTGGGAATTAACCCACAGAGAAAGTGCGCCACCTTACGATTGCGGATGTTAATCCCATCCATCCACTCTCGAAGTGGTTGAAGAGCATCTCCATCATGCTCGTGGCTACCACTGAATGGCTTAGCCGTTGCTCGGGCACCATCCTCAGATGTAACTAAGGTCTTCTCTAACGTTTCCAGATGAGGGATGTCTAACTCAAGTGCCTGGCAAAATTCAGTCAGCAGACGATGCTCTGTCTCTGAGTAGACTCCGTCAGCAATCGCCGTCATAACAGCCGTCCGCAAAAAGTCCTCCGCGTGGATCCTCTCAAAACGGGCCGCAAACTCACTGGGACTAATCGGATCGAGTTGCTTATTAGTCTCCTCCGGCCACTCAGCCCGAATTAGTTCATCAATTAACGCCTTCTCTTGAGGGTCATACTCGCCATCCGCCCAAGCAATACTGATCAATCCTTGCAACCATAAATGCGCTTGTTCTGGTGGACAGTGAAGTTCAACAGAGTCTAGAGATTCCAGAGGTTGTGAGGACATAACTAAGACCGTAGTAACGCTTTGGATCCTATTGTGACCTATTTCGTCCGTCCCGATTCCTCGCGCACAGCAACGAGGCTCCAACAGCACTGTGGTCCCGACTAATAGCTGAGCCAAACGAAGCCAGTCGGATCCAATAGATTAATCTACGCTGACTAGATTCACTGAAGGGATAATGCCAGATCGTCTAGAAAAGATGGTAGCGAGCGTTTAAACCCCTGAGAATAAGATGTAGCCTCGTGACATGAACAAATGTAACAGTCTTGCTGTCAAGCTGCTGAGCCAGCTATGCTAGCTATCAATTCAGGCAAGTGAGTCTTATTCACCCATGAGTTATCGGTCAGAGTCAGAGCTATACTCTTCAGATTCCAAGCAATCTGATGCTAAGCAGAAGGTGACCCTTTATTTGTCATCAGATCTGCATCGCCAGCTCAAGCTCCAGGCAGCTGTTGAGAGTGAGTCGATGTCGACCTTGGCCGAGAAAGCCCTCAGCTTCTATCTGGCCCACACTGAAGTTGTGGAACGGGTGCAAGGTACCACCCACCAGGTTCATCATTGTCCCAGTTGCGCCCATCCTTTTGTGCTGAGGGAAGGACGGCCCACAGCCTTGCCTCAGGCATCTATGTCTGTCATTGCCGATGAGCAGCCTGAAACTAGTTTTTCTGAGCAGGACTGGATTCCTCCCACTGAGCCCCAGACTGACCCTCAGGATCAACCCAAGCAGGATGAACTGGTTCCCTGTTGAGGATCCTAGCTTCCCTATCTGTTGAATTTGAACAAGTGTGATGGATGGTCTAGTCATGGCCCTCTCATCCCGCTCATGCTAGCGAGGATCGTTGTATGGATTCGTTAGATGTCCTCATCCAGGCTCAATATCCTTTAATTTATCTCCTGACCCCAGAGGAGGAGCGGGCTGAGGCTGAGCTAGCTACTATCGTCAAGTCACTGAGTCCGGAACGTAAGCTGTATAGCTGGACAGTGACCCATGGTATTGTTGAACATTCCAGTGCTCGTAATTCAACCCAGCACAGTACCCAGTCACCCCAGCCGGCGATTCAATGGGTAATGGAACAAAAGGATCCGGGGGTTTTTGTCTTTAAGGATCTTCACGACTTTCTCGATAACACTGAGGTCAAGCGCTGGCTGCGGGATGCAGTATCTAACCTCCGGCGGACCCACAAAACTATTGTGTTGATTTCACCGATTCAAGTGGTCCCTGTTGAGCTAGAGAAGGATGTTGCTGTTGTTGAGTTTGCGCCACCCTCAATGGATACTCTGGATGAAGTGCTCACTCAGCAGCTAGAGTCTGTTCAAAATGGCCACGCTCCGTTGGCCCCTGAAGATCGAGAGAAATTGGTGAAAGCAGCCCTAGGTCTTACCATTGATGAGGCTGATAAGGTATTCCGCAAAGCTGTGGTGATGTCGGGGCAGCTGACCGCACAGGAAGTTGATGTCGTTTTGTCTGAGAAGAAGCAGCTGATTAGGCGAAATGGGATCCTTGACTATCTAGAAGATGTGGAAACCATTGATGCCGTGGGTGGTCTAGAGGAATTGAAGCACTGGCTGAGCCAGCGGTCCGATGCATTTTCCGAACGAGCTCGCGCCTATGGTCTCCCCCAACCCAAAGGGATGCTGATCCTTGGAGTGCCTGGGTGCGGCAAGTCTCTAATTGCAAAGACAACAGCACGTCTATGGAGATTGCCCCTGCTGCGCTTGGACATGGGACGAGTTTACGACGGCTCCACCGTAGGTAAATCAGAAGCCAACCTGAGAGGTGCACTACGAACAGCAGAATCTCTGGCCCCTGTGATTCTATTTATTGATGAGTTGGACAAGGCGTTTGCTGGCGCATCAGGATCAAGTGATTCGGATGGAGGTACATCGAGCCGGATTTTTGGATCCTTTTTGACCTGGATGCAAGAGAAGCGCTCTCCTGTCTTTGTGATGGCCACTGCTAATCGAGTCGATCGTCTGCCTGGTGAATTTCTCCGCAAGGGTCGCTTCGATGAAATCTTTTTCGTGGATCTCCCCACGGATTCGGAGCGTCAGGAAATTTTCGAGATTCACCTGAAGAAACGTTCGCGAGATCCCCAAGATTTCGACATGAATGAGCTGGGAGCCGCGTGTGAAGGTTTCTCAGGTGCTGAGATTGAACAAGTTTTGATTGCCGCCATGTACGAGTCGTTTGCTAAAGACCGAGATATTCAACAAGCAGACATTCTAGCGGCAATTAAAGAGACTCAACCGCTGTCCCGCACTATGACTGAGCAGGTAACAGCGTTGAGAGACTGGGCTCGTCAGCGGGCTCGTCCTGCAGCGTCAGCTGTCGCCGAGTACCACCGTCTGGAGTTCTAGCGTCTGGAGCTTAGCGTCACAACAGGATCTTCCCCATCCCCAGTGACACTGCTGATCCAGTCAATTCCCCAGTCAAGCCCACTGACCACACACCTAAACATAGGAGTTTAATCATGTCTCATTTTAGCACTCTACGTACCAAGATCACTGAAGCTCAGATTCTGCAAAACTCTTTGCGTGACCTCGGCTTCACTGTAGCCACTGATGCTGAGGTGCGTGGTTATAACAACCAGCGCGTTCGGGCTGACATCGTTGCTGTTTTGGATGGCGATTACGATTTAGGTTGGTCCAAGAACCCCGATGGATCCTTCGATTTGATCGCGGATCTATGGGGTGTTGCTAAGAAGCACAATCAGACCGAGCTCATCAACTCCATCAACCAAAAGTACGCTGTTAACAAGACTTTGGCTGAAGTAAAGCGTCCTGGCTTGCAGAGTGCCAACGTTACTATTGCAGTTCAGTAATCTGAACTCGACGTTGACGGTTCTACACAGGTTGTTGAATCTTATCCAGAGGGCTGCGACAAAACAGCCCTTTTTTGCTATGTAGATGATAGCCATTATTGTGTGCTTAGTGACATATGTGCTCAAGTCCAACTCATGCTGATTCGGTACCAGAATCCACCTGCGAACCGCTATGCTGGGTCGGATGTCATGAATAGACTGTTGTGTACCTGCAAGCGTTACACCTTCATCAGTTCCGTAATTATCAGAATCAGGCCATCCGGTTTTCGACCCCTAAGACTATTCTGGTGGGTGACAATGCTCAGGGCAAAACCAACTTACTTGAGGCAGTGGAACTGTTAGCCACATTGAAGTCTCGCCGTAGCCATCGGGATAAAGATCTGGTTCGGTATGCAACTACTCAAGGATCCATTAGGGCGTCCTTAGAACGATTAGGTATCAGTCATGACTTGATGTTTCAATTGCGGGCGAATGGCCGGCGAACTTTGCAGGTGGATGGCCAAACGGTGCGGCGGCAGCTGGATTTTCTGGGACAGGTGAAGGCAGTCTTATTTTCCAGTTTGGATTTACAACTGGTGCGAGGGGGACCAGAGTATCGGCGGGACTGGCTGGATGATGTCTTGGTACAGCTGGAACCGATGTATGCCCATCTATTGAGCCAATATAAACGGATCCTGAAACAACGCAATGCGATTTTGAAGTCTCGGCGGGACAAACTAAAACTGACTGAAAATGCTCAGACCAACATAGTTGAGGATCCTGCCCTAGAGAGGGATCCACCCTTGGAAACGGGATCAGACCTAGCCACAATGGAACTAGCCGTTTGGGATGCTGAGTTAGCAACAGCCGGGAGTCGATTGATCCGCCGCCGTGCTCGGTTGCTGGACCGATTGGGACCGATCGCGAATTACTGGCATCAGGCTATTAGTGGAGGATCTGAACAGCTCGTTCTCACCTATCAACCGCAAGTTGCTTTGCCCAATTCTCAAGCCAGCCCAGAAGAAGTCAAAGATCAATTCCTGCAGGACATTCAAAGCAAAGCAGTGGCGGAATCCGCTTACGGTAGCTCTCTCGTAGGACCGCATCGTGATGAAGTTGACATGACTATTAACGAGGCTCCTGCCCGGACTTACGGATCCCAAGGGCAACAACGGACTTTAGTCCTAGCGTTGAAGTTAGCGGAGCTGGGGTTAATTGAACAAGTCTTGGGCGATCCCCCTCTGCTCCTGCTTGATGATGTGTTGGCGGAACTGGATCCCCATCGTCAGGATCATCTTCTCGATGCAATTCAAGATCGGGTGCAGACCTTAGTGACTACCACTCACTTAGGATCCTTTGACGCCCGGTGGCTAAACTCAGCTCATGTTGTTCAGGTTAGTCAAGGTCAATTGCTCAGGGACCACTGTAAGAGCTGAAGAGACTAACGCTTGAGAGAGGCCCGAAATGGCGTGGGGCGACGGTAGGCCAAGTTCAGGCTGAAGACCAGCAAGATGAAGGATGCACCAATCATTAACCCGCCCCAGAACCAGTAGGGTAGTAGTAAATTCTGGGCAATCTGACTGGAATCAGAGAGCATTTGCCGACCACCGATGATAGCTCCAGGGCTCAATAAATAGTTAATCTGGTGGTACGTACTAATACAGGCTTGCACTCCTAGAAACTGAATTGCAAAGGCTTTCAACCAGCGAGGTCCCTTCAAAGCAATAGCCAGGATGCCAACACCAAATAGCGGGATGACCATCAACCCAAACGCTGAACGGACCCAAATAACGGCTGATATTAGAAGTACCCCACCCAGTCCAATCAGACTGTAGTGAGTCGCTCGGTAATGACGAGATGCTAGGATGAGGCCTGCTCCTGCAATTGGAGGTCCCATTGGTCCACCGGCTGCCACCAGAGCTTGGCCCAGACGACCTAGGACAACAGGACCCGCATAAGTGGCGACTCCGGATCCGTTAGGAAAGATGAGCAGCTGCTTAAAGTCTCCTCCTAAAAGCATGGCGGTAAGTCCATGACCCATCTCATGGAACCAGGTGGCTAATATGGAAAACGGGTAAAGAACGTAATTCCCCCAGGGGAACTGCCACAGCACAACAGTAACAACAGCCGCAGCAACCAGCCATTCCAGTCCAAATTGCCGCAGTTCTACTTTAGGATCCGAGCTGCTTTCCATAGATTTATCCGCTACCAACACGTTCAAACACTTAGAGCATAACCCACAGACTTTGGCATCCGACAGACCTCTTTCTCCCCCTCTTTTTCCACCCCTTTTTCCACCCCTTTTTCCACCTAGGCCTGCTTAACTCAAAGACTTACTCTTTACAGGACTAGCCGGACACTCTCGGCAATCTAACAGCTCATCACGTAGCCTTCTGCTAGGGCATTGATCAGTACTTTCAAAGAGTAGAGATCCTTGAGACTGTACTCACGAGCAGACATGAGCTGGTTAACCTTTTCTTCCTGCTCTGCCGTGTACAAGCGGGTTCGGAGGGAAGAGCGGACAATATCAGCAATCCCAATCATCTTTGACATACTTGGATCCTATACTTTTATGTACTTTAACATCTCATAAATGATGTAGGGTCCTCTTCGTTCGAACCGTTCACCCAATCAGGTAAGCATTCAGAACCACCCTTCACACCATTCTCGTGAACATTTAGAGATAGTCGTCTGTCTAAGGATCCTTACGCAACTTGTCAAGGACGCTGCCATCTTCGAGGGTGGAGGTATCGCCCGTGATCTCTTGACCGGAGGCTAAGGTACGGAGCAGGCGACGGATAATCTTGCCAGAGCGAGTTTTGGGGAGAGAATCAGTCCAGCGAATGGTTGAGGGGCGGGCTAGAGGACCAATTTGATCAGCAACATGGCTCTTCAATTCGTTCACAAGATTTTCACTGGGGTTGTGTTCGTTGTTCAAAATGACAAAGGCGACGATCGCCTCCCCCTTAAGCTCCTCTGGGCGACCGACGACAGCTGCTTCTGCTACAGCGGGATGAGACACGAGCGCCGATTCAATTTCCATCGTCCCCAGACGGTGACCCGAGACACTGATGACATCGTCCACTCGACCCATTATCCAAAAATAGCCTTCACTATCCCGATGAGCGCCGTCACCGGCAAAGTAAACATATTGGCCATCCTGGGGAGGGATATGCTCCCAATAACCCTGACGGAAACGATCAGGATCCTTGTACACTGTGCGCATCATCCCTGGCCACGGTTGACGAATGACAAGGTATCCCCCTTGATTGTCCGAGACCGATTGCCCTTCAGCATCTACGATATCGGCAAGGATCCCTGGGAATGGCAGTGTAGCGGATCCGGGTTTAGTGGGGATAGCACCCGGTAATGGGGTGATCATGATGCCGCCAGTTTCGGTTTGCCACCAGGTATCTACAATGGGACAGCGTTCCTGACCAATGACACGGTGGTACCACATCCAGGCAGCGGGGTTAATGGGTTCGCCGACGGTGCCTAGTAGTCTTAGGGAGGAGAGATCACGACTGTTGGGTAACCTATCTCCCATTTTGATGAAGGCGCGGATAGCCGTGGGGGCTGTGTAGAAGACGCTGATGCGGTGTTTTTCAATCTGTTCCCAAAAGCAACCGGGATTGCTGGCTCGGGGAGCTCCCTCATACATGAAGATGGTGGCGCCGTTCGATAAGGGACCGTAGACGATGTAGCTGTGGCCGGTGATCCAACCAATGTCAGCGGTGCACCAGTAGACGTCTTGGTCTTGAATGTCGAAGATCCATTGTGTGGTGAGGTGAGTGTAGAGATTGTAGCCACCGGAGGTATGGACAACACCTTTGGGCTTACCCGTGGTGCCGGAGGTGTAGAGAATGAAGAGCATGTCTTCACTATCCATGGGTTCAGCGGGGCACTCAGTGGACAGTGTGGGTTGAAGCTCGTGCCACCACACATCTCGATTTGCCACCATGGAGATATCTTCACCAGAGCGTTGAACCACTAGAACTTTTTCAACACTGGGGACTTGGTGATGATCCAGAGCGCGGTCAACTTGAGCTTTGAGGGACACAATTGCATCTTTGCGCCAGCCCCCATCTGCGGTAATCACAAGTTTTGCTTCAGCATCATTCAAACGATCTTTCAACGCCTCGGCACTGAATCCACCGAAAACAACTGTATGCGGCGCTCCGATCCGGGCACAGGCCAACATCGCGACAGCCCCTTCTGGAATCATGGGCATGTAAATCCCAACCCGATCCCCTTTTTGGATACCTAGGGCCTTGAGAGCATTGGCAAACTGACACACCAGCTGATGCAGTTCAGTGTAGGTATAGGTCTTAGAGTCACCAGGTTCGCCTTCCCAAATCAACGCCGGTTTGTCACGACGCTCAGGGGTGAGGTGACGGTCGAGACAGTTATAGGACAGATTAATTTGGCCACCCACAAACCATTGCGCGTATGGAGGATCCCACTGCAGAACCTGACTCCAGGGTTGAAACCAATGCAGGTGTTCGCGGGCTTGACGATCCCAGAAAGCTAACGGATCCGTGGCAGCCTCTTGATAAAGGGCTTGATACGCTTCAAAATCAGGGATCCGAGCGCGTTGAGCAAAGTCAGCGGGGGGTGCGAAGTGACGGGTCTCCTGGAGAATGGATTCAATGGTGGGCTGTGTCATGATGGGTGAGCTGAGCAAAGGTGGGCCTATTATCTCACTCAGGATTCGTTACCTGAGTAACATTATGTCAAGGGTATGGTTCCAGCCAAGATAGGCTATGGTTAGGGGCTGAAGTGAACATGTTGTGATGGTTGCTGGTATGGAATTATTTGAAATCAAACGTCAGGTTGAACAGCTCTCTGCGCGCCTGGGCACTGCTCAGGACTATCTTTGACTTACCTAACCTTGAACAACGCATTGCGGTAATGGAGCAGGAAACCTCCGATCCGAGTTTCTGGGATGACGCAGAGGAGGCCCGGCACCAAATGCAGGTATTGACTGATCTAAAAGGATCCGTTGATCGCCTCAAGCGCTGGCAGTCTCAACTGGCAGATGTGGAGGTGGCTCTGGAGCTTTTGCAAGATGAGCAGGATCCGACTCTGCAGACTGAGATGGAAACGACGGTGGTTCAGTTAGATCAAGAGCTCAGCCAGTGGGAGTTAGAGCAGTTATTGTCAGGGCCCTACGATGAGAGTGGCGCGATCTTGACGATTACGGCTGGGGCTGGGGGAACAGATGCGCAAGATTGGGCTGAGATGTTGCTGCGGATGTACACCCGTTTTGGGGAAAGTCAGGGGTATCGTGTGACCTTGTCGGAGTATTCAGAAGGAAGCGAAGCTGGAATCAAGTCTGCAACCTTGTTGATGGAGGGGCGGTATGCGTATGGCTATCTCCATGCCGAGAAGGGCAACCATCGGATGGAGCGAATCAGCCCGTTCAATGCCAATGGTAAGCGGCAGACCAGCTTTGCTGGAGTTGAAGTGATGCCTATTGTAGATAATTCGGTCGATATTGACTTAAAGCCAGATGAGATTGAGTTTGAGACCTCACGGTCTGGTGGAGCTGGAGGGCAAAATGTGAACAAGGTGGAAACGGCGGTCCGAGTGGTTCACAAACCGACGGGAATTGCGGTGCGCTGTACAGAAGAACGCTCACAGCTGCAAAACAAGGAACGAGCGTTGCAAATTTTGAAAGCCAAATTGATTGAGCTGGAGGAGGAAAAGCGACAACAGGAAATTGCTGAGATTCGCGGAGAGATGGTGACGCAAGGATTTGGGGGACGGATCCGGACGTATACATTTGACCCCTACCGCATGATCAAAGACCACCGCACTAACACTGAAACGACGAATATTGATGCTTTCATGGGTGGGAGTTCTGAAGCAATCATGACTTTTATTCAGAGCTATTTACGCCAACAGAATCAAATTGATAGTCGCTAACTTGTTAAATAAGGTCTAAACAGCCCAATTAAAAGCATTGTATCTCTCCCTTTCTGTCTCATTACATTTGGACTGTTAGGGTCACACATTGATTGCTCTGGACTGCAGAGACTTTCCCGAGTAGTGCACACTGATTACAGCTTACGCAAAGCGGTCAGGACCTCTTGAGCAGACTGGAACCGTTCGGCAAAGTGATAGCGCACCATCTTATCAATTACCACAGCCAGTTCAGTACTAACGGTGGCATCCTCTCGCCAAATCAGCTCATCCGTTTCAGGATCATGTTTGAGTTTCTCCGGTTGAACATTGGTCAAGGCTTGGATGGCAATAATCCCCACGGCATAAATGTCACTTGTTTTGCGAGGGCGCCCTGCCGATTGTTCAATGGGCATGTAGCCCGGTGTTCCGACTGCAATCGTTGAGCGTTGCCCTGGCTTACCCGCAAACTCCTGACTGATCTGTTTAACAGCTCCAAAATCAATCAAGACTAGCCGATCATCACTCATCCGACGGATAATATTGCTGGGTTTAATATCTCGGTGAATCACGTCTTGATCATGAACAAATGTGAGGATCCCGAGTAAATCTTCAATAATACGGACTGTTTTAATCTCACTAAACTTAATGCCCGCGTCGAGTTCTGCCTCTAGCGGACGACCCTCAATGAACTCCTGAACTAGGTAGAACGTTTCATCCTCTTCAAAGTAGGCTAGTAGTTGCGGAATTTGGTCATGCCCACCGAGTTTCTCCAGCATTTCAGCTTCAGAATAGAACATCCGGCGAGCCATCTCTAAAAACTGAGGTTCTCGATTGGATACAGCGAGCGTTTTGACTACACACGTGGGGTGGTTAGGTCGATGCTGATCCTCAGCTAGATACGCCTTACCAAAGCCGCCTGAGCCGATGGGATCAAAGATCTTGTAGCGCCCTCCGATTAGAGCAGTGTCAGATGAAACACGATGAGTGATATCCCGAACTGTTCCTTCATAAAACTGGACCTCACCCGTAGCGCTGCGTACTACACGAGCATCCTCAGAGATTTTAATCACACGGCCATCTTTGCGATACACCTCAGACACAAAGTTTTGAATGAAACCGTGCTCATGCAACAGGTCCATGAATTCAGCCCGACGCTCAGGATTGACATAAAGTTGGGACCCGATATTCGTGAGGTCCTCGATCAAGTCCTCTGGAGAGCTGTAACCGTACATGCTAGCCAGTGCTCGGTTGGCACTTACATAGCGGCCATCATCGGTGGATTGGAACATCCCCTCCTTGGCATTTTCAAAGAAGCCACGGAATTGATCTTGGGCCGATGAGGATGAGGACGGATCCTGGGCTGGCTCTGCTGTTGCGGCTGGGACTGCAATCGGAACCCCACGATAGGTTCGAACTTTAGTCCCGCCTGTTGTCGTAGCAGGTGGCGCGGAAGGGGTGGGTTCTGCTTGTGAATTACCGAATAGTCGACCGAATATACCACTGGTTTTACCTTTGGGCTTTTTAGCCTGGGCATCTGAGGATGGAGTCTTAGAAGCGGGAGTCTTAGAAGCCGCCGCCTGACTATTAGTCGAAATCTCTGATGGCTTTGAAGTAGGTGAAGTCACAGGACGGCCCCGCG
>CAYUEE010000046.1:0-10864 GCA_964443615.1 uncultured bacterium
CAGTGACCGTAACCGTTTCTTTGCCGGATGATCGGCTGTGGGTGAAGCGTTTTGAACGTCGGGGCTGGCCTGTTGTTTCTGTACCATAGTTCCGCCACCTCGTGGATCTGTCTTTGCTATCCTAATCGATCCCCATCTCATCCCTGCGCAGAGCCAGTTCAGTTGAAACTCATAAGGCGAGCGAGCTTCCGAGGGTCAAAAATGGGTTTTGAGGATCAAAGGTGAGCTTCCAAGGGATCAAAGATGGTCTTCTGAAGGTCAAAGATGGGCTTCCGAGGACCAAAGATGGGCTTCCGAAGACCAAAGATCGGCTTCTGAGGCTCAAAGATGGGCTTCCGAGGCTCAAAGATGGGCTTCCACAAGATCACAATGGATCCTTCACAAGATCACAGGTGAGCATCTAGAAGGTCGAAGGTGAACCTCCGAGGTTCAAAGGTGGGCTTCTGCTAGATCACAGTTGAGCGTCTCCAAGGTCATGATTGAACATCAAGACGGTCTCCGCTGAGCTTCTGAGGACCAAAGATGAGCGTCCATAAGGTCAAACGGGATCTCCGATAGGATCAACCTTGAGCTTCCACAGGGTCAAAGACGACCTTCCGAGGACCACAGTTAAGCGTCTCCCCAATCAAAGCAAGCCTCCACAGAGCAAGTCAGACCCTCTCACAGACTGCCCACCACTCCGGATCCAGGATCCTAGTCTTCTCCCACTCAGGCTCAAGCCAAGGATCCTGAACACAATGCCGATGGATAGTGCCGACTTACACCTGGGTGATAGCAGGAGGATCCTGGGGTGGCTGATCTTGGGGCGGTTGATTCTGAGATGAAATCTGGCGATACATGATGAGGTAGTACATCGTCACCACAGGGGCAAACAGGAATCCGATCACTTGATTCACCACAATCAGAACCATCCGCAAGAGAGTGGGATCAATCGGAGGGGCTTGCAAAATAGGACCCAACGCAGAGGGAGGATTAATCACCAAACCAGGGATGAGCCCAATAATTGAGAGCCCTGTCGTAATGAGCAAATAACCCGCCAACACCTGCTGCCAGTGGCGCATCGTCAACTGCCATCCCGCAATGAAGGCTGGGAAAGCGGCCTGCTCTTTCAAAAGAATGGGGTATCGCACAAAGAGTAGATGGATACTGAGATAGGTGATCAGCACAAACCCCAGCACTTGAGAGATGATCAGTCCCCACGGGTATTGAAGCAGCAGCAGAGCTAAACCCAGCTGGATCCCAAAGGCTACCGCAAACACCAAAAAAGATAGCCCCCCTGATAGGATGAGGTCCCAAGCTTTATTGAAGGCTTGTTGAAATGCTTTAGCAACGGTAGGCTGTTGATCTTCAAGTTGATCTTGACCCAGAACGATAGACGCTCCCGATGTAATAGGAGCCACCACCAATCCATTCACAACGTTCGCAATCAAAGCATAAATCAGCAGTTGGCGGGGCCGAATCGCGATCACATCCAACCAACTGAACAGGGGGACAGGGTGAGCCTGAGAACTGGCTAGCGGATCCACTGCAGCACTAGGATTTGCCCAAATGAGCGCTAACGATAAGGCTGTATTGATTACAACACTGGGGAGCAAAATCAGCAGCAGGGAATTGTAAATGGGGTGAGCAGAAGCATACGCCTCTTTCAGCCAACCGGTGGGGGAGTTAGAGGAAGCCATAGGATCCTTTGAACGCATGTGGAGGACGGGACAGACACTTGAACACAAGCCCCATCACTATAGGCTCTCAGTCCATCCGCCTGTCAATCAGTCTGTCAATCAGTCTGTTAACCAGTCTGTCAACCCTATGACTTCTATACTCCGAAATGGGTTCAACGGATCCTGATGGATCTTGATGGATCCTGATAGATCGGGAGAACAGACCACCTGAGTTACTGTCGAAGGCGGCGGAGAGTGCGGTTGGGCGCGAGTGTCACGTAGTGAATACAGCTAAATCCCAGGAAGCACAAGCAGACGATGACTTTAGGTAGAGAGGGGTCCGGTCGCTGCTCACTCCAAATTTGAAGGCCCGTTGGCGAAGATAGGGACATCGAGATTCAAGGAGTTCGACCCATGCGTTCTAACACAGTTCTTACCCTCACAACAGTTGCTGCCTTAGCCCTCTTCAGTCTGGCGACTCCCGCTCAAGCTGGCGGCGTCCGACTCAGTGCTACCCACCCAGAAACCGGCGATGCTGGTGTGGTTAGAGCAGGTTATAACCCTGAAACGGGCGCTCGATGGAGTCAGGCACGGGGCTATGATGCCTCCACTAACACATACGCGGGTACTACTCGGGCCTACAATCCCGCCACCGGCGAAGGGTTCACCACTTCAACCACAGCCGCTGAAGGATCCGGTATCACCACCGTCGTCAACACCGTCAACAATGGCAGCTACGAATGCTCCGTCTCTCGTGACCTTCCTGCTTTCTGCGCTGAAATGGGTGAATAATTTTCGACAATAACTCATATTATATAGGCTAGTTCTCCTTAGGTTGCTACGGATCCTTTCAACACCCCGTTTAAGTGCGGTAGAAAGGATCCTTTTTTAATTTATGAGGATCCTTTTTTAATTTATAATGGTCACTTGACAATGAGCGCTTACCAATGAACACGCAAAATATCTTCGAGAGGAATAATAGTTATGGGGTACTTCTTCGGCATAGTGTGGTGCATCTTGTTTGGTGGACTGGGCCTATATCTTATCCATGAGAGAAAAAAGTATTCAGACTATTCTTCCTTCACTGCAACGGTGAAATCCGTCAAAAGTGTCAAAGGAAGGCATCAAGCACTACTTCATTCCAAGATTCAAACCATTGGCGACTTTATCATTGAGTTTCAAGACCTCGGTGATTTTAATAGTGGTGATCGCGTTGAATGTATGTGGGATGGCAAAAACCCAGCTACAGCCCAAGAAGATCTCAGGGACAATCAGAAAATTGGAATTATCTTTTCCTTCTCTGCTGTTGCCTTAATGGTAGTGATTATTCTGGTAACTTTAATCGTTTAAGACCCAAAGCATCAGGATCCTGGGTCCTTAGATTCCATCGAGAGTGGATACTAAGGTCAAGTCAGTCACGGAATGGCTCACAGACCGCTCACAGACGGCTCACAGACGGCTCACAGACGGCTCACAGACGGCTCACAGATGGATCCGGGGCTTACTGTGAGGAGTTGTGGAGAGTGCGGTTCAGCGCCAGTCCTCCGTATTGAATACAGCTAAATCCCAGGAAGCATAGGCAGACAATGACTTTAGTCAGAGACAGGTCCGGTCGCTGTTCACTCCAAACTTGAAGGGTAATTGGTGAAGATAGAGCCATCGAGATTCAAGGAGTTCGACACATGCGTTCTTACCAAGCAATCGCCATCACAACTGCTGCTGCATTAGCCTTCTTTAGTCTTGCAACTCCCGCCCAAGCTGGCGGCTTCCGGGTCGGTGCTACGAATCCTGAAACTGGCGATGCTGGCGTGGTCACTGCTGGCTTCAACCCTGAAACGGGGGCTCGGTGGGGTCGGGCTCGCGGCTTTGATGCCTCCACGGGTACTTACTCAAGCAGGACTCGGGCGTTCAATCCCTCCACCGGTGAAGGGTTCACCACCTCAACCACAGCTGCTGAAGGATCCGGCGTCACCACCGTCGTCAACACCGTCAACAATGGCAGCTACGAATGCTCTGTCTCCCGCGCTTTACCCGCCTTCTGCACTGAACTAGGTGAGTAAATCCGTCTGTTTCAAATCAAGCCAGGTCTAGATTGAGTTTTCCTTAGGTTGCTATGGATCCTTTCAACACCACCAGGGTGGGGAGAGGATCCTTTTGTTGGAATGGCCCAAATCTCAGATCATGATGGCTCGATCGCCCTATACTAGGAACTGATGTCATAACCGGATCCATGGCTCTAGCGATTATCTTCGATGTGGATGGAGTGATTCGTGATGTCGGATCCTCATACCGTCGTGCCATTGCCGATACCGTTGAACACTTCACCCGCCTCTATCTGGACGCCCCTATCCGCCCCACCTCAGACCAAATCGATCAGCTCAAACAAGAGGGGATTTGGAATAATGACTGGCAAGCCTCCCAAGAGCTCATCTACCGCGCCGCCGCCCAGCAGGGCCAACCCCGCTCAGCGATTCAATGTCGCTACGAAACCCTTGTGAGCTACTTCCAAACCCAATACCTCGGATCTGGCGAAACACCCGATACATGGACCGGCTACATCACCTCTGAACCTCTACTAGTCGACAAATCTTACTTTGAAACCCTTACCCAGCATCGGATCCTGTGGGGGTTTTTTAGTGGGGCTCCCCGTGCTGAGGTGAATTACTGCTTGCTGCACCGACTGGACCTTCACAATCCCGCCATCATCGCCCCCGCCATCATCGCCATGGAAGACGCCCCTGCTAAACCGGATCCGACAGGTTTGCTCACCCTCGTGGCTCAACTGGATACCCATACGGATCCTATCCAACACGTCCTCTACTGCGGGGATACCAATTCCGATATGAAAGTCATGCCAGCAGCTCGGAACCAGGATCCACAGCGACAGTGGGTTGGCATTGGGATCCTGCCCCCTCATCTGTGGAATCATCCAGACAAACAAATGGCTTATCGAGAGAGTCTACAGCGCTCTGGGGCCACCCTTGTCTTGCAGCGGCTCACGGATCTATCCCTCTCCACGATTCGAACTCTGGTATCAGCCTAGGCCATTCGCACAAACTAGGTCTCAACCGGCGCTGGCTCTACGACTTGACGCAGGATCCATCTCGGCCAGGATCCTATCGGTCTGGAGTATCTCTTCTACAATGGGTGTGCTAAACATCGGGTGTGGTTGTAGGAGGACGTAACATGCAAGCCAATCAAATCGCCTGGGGATGGAGTCTCATCTTGGGATTGAGTGTACTCGGATCCGTTGGTCTACCAGCACAGGCTCAGTCAGGCTTTGTGTTTTCGGGGAGTGAGGATGTCGATGTTTTGAAGTACAAGCTAGATTTTGATGGGGCTGAAGGGCGACTGGATCGATACCGTCTAGATGTGCCTGCTCAAGATGTTGCCGTTGCTGAAGTCCAGATTAATATGGGGCCGAGATTCGATAGCACAGTTAAAACCGATAAAGTGCGGCTGGAAGTGGAAGGAAAGTCTGTTGACCTGGCTGATGTGTACTGGAACGAGGAGTTTAAATCGTTAGAGGTGATTGCTCAAGACCCAGTGGCTTCGGGTCAATCGATGCGAGTGGTGATTTCCGAGCTCCGTAACCCCGATTCCGGAATCTACCGCTTTGAAGGTCGCGTCCTGGGGACTGAAGCCAACCCCATTTTCCGACTGGTGGGTAACTGGTTGATTGATATTCAGAATCAACGAGACCTTAGTCAGGATTAGAGACTCGGATCCTTCACGTCCTATCGACAGGTTCAATCATGATACAAGTCCCCGCTGAATGGTTATGGCATGGATCCGAGCTTCTTGGTGTGTTGCCAACCTGGTGGCAGGCCTTGATTCTAGGAATGGTGCAAGGATTGACGGAGTTCTTACCCATCAGCAGCACGGCACATCTGCGATTAGTCCCTGCGGTGTTGGGGTGGCCGGATGCGGGGGCCTCGTTTTCAGCGGTTATTCAGCTGGGCAGTTTGGTCGCCGTTCTGATTTATTTTGCAGCGGATCTGAAGTCTTTGACCGTCAACTCCTACCAAGCGATTCGCCACCGAGAATTTGAATCAGATCAGTTCAAAGTAGTCACGGGGATCCTGGTGGGGACCCTGCCGATTGTCATCATTGGCTTAGCCATCAAGTTCACGACCGGATCGCCGCCCCGTCAATTGAGTGTGATTGGAGCTGCCTCCATCGGTTTGGCCTTACTCTTAGCAGTGGCGGAACACTATGGCAAACGTCAACGAGGGTGGTCCAGTTTAGGGATCCGAGATGGTATCGCTGTGGGGTTAGCGCAAGCAGCGGCTCTAGTTCCCGGTGTCTCCCGGTCGGGGGCAACAATCACAGCCGGTCTGTTTCTGAATCTGACTCGCGAGACGGCGGCCCGATATGCTTTTCTGCTGGGGGTCCCGGCGTTAGCTCTGGCGGGTGCTGTTGAACTTGTCTCCGATTTTGAGCTGGCTGGGTTATGGCCTCAATGTCTCGGGACGGTTTCAGCATTCATCTTTTCCTATCTATCGATTGACTGGCTCCTCAAATTTTTGCAGCGCAGCAGTACTTTGATTTTTATTATTTACCGTGTGGGGCTCGGGGTGGCGATCTTCATTGGCTTATTGACAGGGATCCTGCAACCTTAGACCGCATGGCCGATCTAAATCAGGTCGCCATGAAACTATCCAGATTCCTATGAAACTATCCAGATTGACATCAGGATCATCAGAAATCATTCTGTTCGGTTTAGATCCCCAAGATGCTATTTACCCCTCTACTCCAGCCATCGATCGTAAGGATCCGATTACATCAGTTCGCACCGTGCAGATGGGAAACTCCACGGTGAACGTGCTACCCACACCTAGTTCCGACTCAACTGAGATCTTGCCGCGCATATTTTCAACTAACGTTCTGGTCACAGCGAGTCCTAGACCAATACCGCCCTCTTTACGACTACGAGAATGAGATACACAGTAGAACCGTTCAAAAATATGAGGTTGATGTTCAGCCGGGATCCCGATGCCCTCATCCCGGACTTGAATCACTGCCGTGTCATCTCTCACAAACAGACGTAAAGCAATCTGTCCTGACGGATCCGAATAGCGAATTGCGTTGGTGACCAAATTCAACATCACCTGTTTCAATCGATCCCGATCAGCACGGATCCTGACCGGTTCATCGGGATAGTCTAACGTGATGGGATTCGGCCCCAGTTGACCCGCAATCATCTCCACATCCTGCAGGAAATCGTTGAGGTTCAGTCCCTCCATTTTCAAATGAAAGGCCCCAGCCTCAGCTCGGGTCAGATCCATCAGATCCTTCAAGAGTCGCACGACCCGCTGGGTTTCTTCCAAAGATACCGCCAGGCTTTCCATCTGAATTTCCGTCAGATTGGAGCCTCGTCGCAATGTACTTTCTAGATACCCCTGCACAATTGCTAACGGTGTCCGCAACTCATGTGAAATATTGCTGAGCAATTGCTGTTCCTGGGTCCATGCCGCCGCTAATCGTTGCAACATGGCATTAAATGCTTCCGCCAGCTGCTCAACCTCAGTGGGCGAATTGTCCAGCGCTAACTCTGCTTCTTCCAATTGTTCAACCGAAACAGTCGCCGCTACATGACTAATGTTATGCAGAGGTCGTAGGGAGCGTCGAATCAAAACTAAGCCGCCTACAGTTGCAATGAGCACCGCACCAGAGCCAGCCACCACTAATGTTTGGACAAAGGCATTGTAGGCTCGGTAGGCATCTGTAACATCACTAATACTTCTAATTTGCACAACATCACCACTCGCTAGCTCCAGGGGCAAACCACAGAGAACTAACGTGCGTCCGTCTTCTTTGACCAATTCTGGAACCGATGAGGCCGGACTAGCAATAGGGTTGCGATCCAACAGGGCTGACGACTCGGCTAGAGTGGATCCGTCTTCATCCGCCACATGCCACAGTAAATCCGGTTGGGTGTACTTCTCAATCGCCCGCTCAATCGCCTCTGGCGCTGTATACATCTCCTGATAGGTCGTTACATCCTGGATGAATTGCTGACCCACCTCTTCATGGAGATGCTTCGTACTGGCCAGGAGCTCCTGATGTAGCCGCCATGTTGCGACCCCTCCTGCTCCGCCCAGAACGGTGACGGTAGCCGCCATTGATATCGTCATCAACCGTGACTGCAGTGAATGCCAGTAGGAGCGGCCGGTAGCCATAGCATATCTACCTATCGAGGAACTATATCTACTCTAAGTGTTGTAACCTAGGTCTGGGTGAACCTCATCTAGGACTCCGCTGAGGGGTTTCTCAGTCTACAGACACGCCGTTCTCGCCCAACGGTTGTTGAAACGTCTTAGCAGACTCTCAGTAGCCCTAGATTAGTTAACAAGCCCTAGATTAGTTAACAGCGGCTTACAGTTCCCTTTCAGTTGGCTGTATAGTTTCGGGTGTGGAACTCAGGATCCGTCAATCAATTCTAATTTCCACGAATTTGCACAGGCATCACAAGGTACCGCAGCTGCATAGCACCGATAGGCTGTAGCACAGCAGGTTGCGTAGGACCGTTCATCGAAATTTTCACATCCTGGGTATTGATCACTTTCAACGCGTCTAACAAATACTTCACGTTGAAAGCAATGTCTAATTCAGAACCATTCAGCTGGGCTGGCAGAACCTCTTCGCCACTCCCCACATCAGGCGCCTCTGTACTGATTCGTAGGGTCTGCTCTTGGTGAGAAAAGCTGAACTTGATGATGTCATTTTTCTGAGCTGCGAAGACCGCAATTCGCTCCAGAACTTCAATAAGGGGTTTGCGTTCAAGTGTGGCCTGTCGTTCAAACTCAGCGGGAATCAAGCGATTATAATCAGGATATTGCCCATCTAGAAGTCGGCTGGTGATTAAATGGCGCTCCAAACCAAATTGCACCTGACTATGGTCAAATTGCAGCGTTAGAGTTGGGGAAGCCTGGTTCGACAAGAGTCGTTCAAGCTCACGTACAGTCCGTAGGGGAATCGTGAACTGTAAACGTCCCGATGGCTGTTGTAGAGGAACGGATCCATCCTCATCATCGGCCACCAATGAGGTTTTCACCGTAGCCAATCGATGTCCATCAGTCGCCGCAAATTCCAACATAGGTTCATCTTCAGTCAGTAACTTGACATGAACGCCGGTTAAAACCTGTTTGGTCTCATCTGTCGACGCCGCAAATAGGGTTTGGCTAAATCCCTGCAACATACTTTCAACTAATAGCTCCACTTTTTCCGGTGCAGTCAACTCAGGGAGCTCAGGATAGTCATCAGCCGCCATCCCCCGCACCTGGTACTGACCCATTCCATAGGATAAATTCATGGGACTAGCCGGATCCGTCTGCTCTAACGTGATCTCAGTATTGGGCATCCGACTAACAATATCATTTAAAAGCCGAGCGGGTAATGTTGTGCGCCCTCCAGACACCACTTGCGCTTCAAACTCACTCCGAATGCCCAGACTCAGGTCAAACGCTGTTAACGCTACTCGGTGGGTGGTTGGATCCGCCTCCAGTAGTACATTCGCCAACACAGGCATTGTGGGTCGGCTGGCCACCGCTTTGTTCACAGATCCCAGATTGCGGTTGAGATCAGCTTGCTGGCAAATCAGTCGAATAGAGCCGGATTGCACTGTTCCAGGATTGACATCCGTCGAACCAGACAAACCAGAATCGTTAACAGGAGCCTGAGGCTGTCGTGAGTCAGGAGCAGTAGCAACCATGTCCAACCAGGAATCTCGACATGCAACATCCTACACCCGCTCTAGGGGGATGTGCTCCACCTGTTCCATCGAAAAAATTTTTGATCTACACTAACTAGGCTGTACGGCTGTTACTCCTTTATAAATATTGATCTAGTAGTAGTAGATGCCTGTGGAAACTGTGGAAAAGGATCCTTGAAGCGTTGAATGGAGATGATCTGAGGTTGATCAGAGGCTGTGGAAAACTTGTGGAAAAAATAGAGGGTTTTCCACAGAGTATAAATACCTGTTAATAACTAGGGGATCTTTTCCACAGGTTTTCCACAGAAATCAGAAGTTTTCCACAGGTTTTCCACAGAGTAAATGTTAGGGGTCTTTGACAGGATTTACAAAACTTAAAATCTATCTAGTGTCCCTCATCGGCAAAACCTGTGGAAAACACCATATATGGAAGAGGTCAGGATCCAAGCTGGAGTGACGCCTCAATCAGTCTATGTAAGATTTCCACAGAAATTGTCATAGGTGTAATCACCGCTACGCTCGGGCTAAGCTAACTAACTTTGCTATTTTTTGGGTGCTCAGCCACGATCTCTTGCCATTGCTCTTACACTGAGGTCAGGAGCACTAAGGCAACAATCTATGATCGAGCTGCACTGTCACACTACCTGTTCAGACGGATCTTTAACGCCAACTCAATTAGTCAAGGCTGCCGCTACGGCTGGTGTTAAAGCTCTGGCGATTTCTGATCATGACACAATGCGTGGATGGGATGAGGCGTTTGGTGCCGGTGACCGTTGTGGCGTAGAAATTATCCCGGCCTTGGAGTTGAGTACAATGCTCTATGGCCGTTCACTCCATATTTTGGGGTTTTACCCCGATCGAGATCAACTCGATAGCCATCTAGAACAGCGGCGCCAGAGTCGGATCCGTCGAGCCCACGCTATGGTCGATAGACTAGCTGAACTGGGTTACCCTGTTGTATTTCCATCTTCTGAAATCTCTCCTGGTCGCCCCCATATCGCTCAGGCTCTAGTGAAAGCCGGTCATGTGCGAACGGTTCAAGAGGCTTTTCACAAATTCATCGGTGACGATGGTCCTGCTTACATCCCCTATGACCGATTCTCTGCAGCTGAGGGAATTCAGTTACTTCGTCAATGTTGTGCTGTGCCTGTGTGGGCTCATCCTTACTTGTTTAGAGGCAACAGTGTTGAAGTCACGCTACGGGAGCTTGTGGATGCTGGTTTGATGGGAATTGAGGTTTACCACCCCGATCATTCCAAAAGTGAGACGAAGTGGCTCTTGAAACTGGCCGAGAAGTACGGCTTGGTGGTAACCGGAGGCAGTGATTATCACGGTCCAAATACTCGAAATATTAACTTAAATATGATGAAGTTGGATTGGAGTCTCTTAGAGAACTTAAAAGAAGCGCATCAAAATACTGCCGTCCCTCAGTAAAAGGGTCAGTCAGTAAAAGGGTCAGTCAGTAAAAGGGTCAGTCAGTAAAAGGGTCAGT
>CAYUEE010000046.1:10964-26572 GCA_964443615.1 uncultured bacterium
GGTCAGTCAGTAAAAGGGTCAGTCAGTAAAAGGGTCAGTCAGTAAAAGGGTCAGTCAGTAAAAGGGTCAGTTGCAGAGATGAAATCTTCAATTCCACTCAAAGTTCAGATTTCAGGTAAGCTTGATAACCTATCTCTTGCAGCTTGTCTTCTTTGGTGGCTACCTGGGCTTGCAATTGTTGTCGATAGTCAACCACTCGCCGCTGCAAGGTGGGATCCTGTACAGCTAATATCTGCACTGCTAGTAGGCCTGCGTTCTCTGCATTCCCAATTGCAACGGTGGCCACCGGGATCCCACGAGGCATCTGCACAATAGAGTAAAGCGAATCTAGCCCCTGTAGATGTCGGCTTGCTACGGGAACTCCAATCACAGGCAAAGGGGTGAGTGATGCGACCATACCAGGTAAATGAGCTGCACCACCCGCGCCAGCAATGATGACACGGATTCCTTGCGTATGGGCCAACTCAGCATAATGAACCATAGCTTTAGGTGTTCGGTGAGCACTGAGGATATGAGTCTCGTAGGTCACTTGAAAACGCTCACAGACTTCGGCTGCTGATGCCATAGTCGGTAAGTCAGAATCACTACCCATAATGATGCTGATGTCAGCCACAGTTATTCGCCACCGGATCCTAAGTTAGGAAGATAACTAGAAATTAAGATCATAGGATCCGGACCCTGTGCTCTCGATAGTGTGATCTCGATTTGAGCCGATCTCTTGCAATAGGAGGCCAGTTAACCGAATCGGCCACTAACATACTCTTCTGTCTCACGATGGTTGGGGGAATTAAAGATATGAGCTGTTGAATCAAATTCCACTAAACGACCGTATCGAACGCCATTGTCATCGAGCTCAGCATTAAAGAAAGCCGTCCTATCTGAGACTCGAGCCGCCTGCTGCATGTTGTGAGTCACGATAATGATAGTGTATTTCTGCTTCAGTTCCTTAACCAGCTCTTCCACCCGCAATGTTGAAATTGGATCCAGCGCTGAACAGGGCTCATCCATCAAAATCACTTCGGGCTCCACAGCTAGGGTCCGAGCAATGCACAAACGCTGTTGCTGTCCGCCTGACAATGACGTCCCAACCTCTTTCAGCTTATCCTTGACCTCGTCCCATAGAGCTGCCTGCCGTAGAGTCCGCTCAACCAACTCACTCATATCGCCCTTATAACCCCCAATTCGAGGTCCATAGGCAATATTCTCGAAAATTGTTTTGGGGAAAGGGTTCGGTCGCTGAAACACAATCCCAATCCGCCGCCGCAGTTCTACTGCATCAACATCGGAACCATAAATATCGAAATCGTGATACAGAACCTGACCCTCGACGCGGGCACCCGCAATCAGGTCATTCATTCGGTTGAAGCAACGTAGAATCGTACTTTTTCCACAACCTGATGGGCCAATGAATGCCGTGACTTCTCGAGGGGCAATATTCACGGAGACATCCCGAACAGCATGGAAGGATCCGTAGAACACATCCGCATTCTTGGTGGCTAATACGGGAACTTGTCCTGAGCTGGACGGCCCATTGGAAGGAGATGGTGTCATAACAAACCTTGGGTCTGAACACAATCAATCATTAGACTAAGTGGGCAACTAGTAACGTCTTTCAAAACGGTTACGAATGTAAATAGCTGCTGCGTTAAGAGCAAGCAAAGCTACCAGCAAGATGATAATGCCTGCAGCGGCCAATTGCTTAAACTCTTGCTGGGGTTGCGAAATCGAAAAATAGATTTGCAACGGTAAAACCACAAATCGAGAAAAGGCATTAGGGTTCACTGTCACAAAGACCAATCCGCCCACCACAAGCAGTGACGCTGAGTCGCCAATCGCTCTCGACACCCCAATAATTACACCCGTTAGTATCCCAGGTAAAGCATATGGAAGCACATGGTTAGAGACAGTTTGCCACTTGGTTGCTCCCACCCCGTAGGATGCTTCACGCATTGACAAAGGGACTGAACGAATTGCCTCCCGTGAAGCCACAATAATTACGGGCAAAATCACGAGAGCCATAGTTAAAGCCCCCGAAATAACAATAGGTCCGATACCCATCAAACGTACGAACAGACCCAGACCTAAAACACCGTAAATCACCGAAGGAACACCCGCCAAATTGGCAATGTTCAGTTCTAGAAGACGAGTGAAAGTATTTTTAGGTGCATACTCTTCAAGGTAAATCGCTGACCCAACTCCCAACGGAATTGAGAAGACCAACGTCAACCCCACTACCCAAATAGTTCCTAAAATAGCGACCCGGAAGCCAGCCGTTTCAGGATTGAGTTGAGAGGGAACATTCGTGATGGCATTGATGTCTAAACGAGGGAGTCCATCAAACAGTACCCTCAACATCAACAGACCCAACAAAGTAATTCCAAGCAGAGTACCGATCAGACATATCGTCTGGAAGATTCGACCGTCACGGTTCCGCTTACTCAGCTGAGGATCAAATAGATCCTGCCGATTATCTGATAGAGAAGAGGATGGGCTGGTCATGGTGTTACTCGTAAACGTTACGAATTCGGTCAGACACAACGCGGCTAATGATGTTTAAGCTAAGAGTGATAGAGAAGAGAACAACTCCCACTGCAAACAGAGTCTTGTACTGGATACTGCCTTGAGCAGAGTCACCTAGGCTGACTTGAGCAATATAGGCTGTCATTGTGGCCATTGACTGCAGAGGGCTCAAGACCGAACCCAGCACTGCTAAACCAGAATCGTAACTGACAGGCTGCTGCCCCCCTGCAATTGTGACGATCATGGTCTCACCGACGGCTCGTGAAATTCCCAAGATGATGGAGGAGAAGATCCCCGATACGGCTGCTGGGAATACAACCTTGAGAGCCACTTCCATCTTGGTTGCCCCCAGAGCGTAGGCACCATTGTGTAAAGCCTGAGGCACAGCATTAATCGAATCTAGACTGATAGACCCTACCGTTGGCAAAATCATCACGCCCATCATGACACCAGCACTTAAAACATTGAAGATCGGAACCTCAATGCCCAGCGGGGTCAGCAGAGACTGGAGCAGCGGTGTGATGTAAATCAGAGCAAAATAGCCATAGACAACCGTAGGGATCCCAGCCAAAATCTCCACCATAGGTCGTAAAACTCGCGCTAGCTCGCGAGAGGCGTAGATACTCAAGTAAAGCGCTGTCAATAGACCTAGAGGAACTGCTACAGACATAGCCACTATAGTCACCATGGCTGTGCCATTAACTAGGGGCCAGATACCGAATCGCTTACTGCTGAACAGAGGTGTCCAGCGAGTATCAAAAAAGAAGCGGGAGACGGACGTTGAAATCGTAGTCCACAACGCTCCTACCCCTGTTTCAGACTCAAATATTTCTTGGTAGCGCTCTCTAAACTGCTCCTCAGCAACCCCAACACCCTCAGCCATTCGTCTGAAGGTAACGTCACGGATATCATTAGCACGCTCTAGCAACGTACTGAGATCAGCGTTGCTAACCCCCTGCTCTTGGGCAAATTCGCGAGTGGCCCTGACCAAGCTTGAGACTTCCAAAAAGTATTGGTCAGTAAAAAACTGAACAGCCGTCTCGAGTAGGATGAAAACAATGCTGACAGTGATAAAGATTGAGAACACCGCGCAAGCCAGCATGATCAACTGGATAACAATCTCTTTGCGGTTTCGGTCAGCACGCACCCTAAGAGCATCGGCGACTGTGGTTGGATCTAGGATAGATCGGGTCATGATGGGTCAGGATCCATGAGTGCACGTCACAAAAACTGCTTGAATGGGCCAGTGATGAGATCGTCACTTGACACTCCCCCATATAACCACACTCAAGCAATACAAGCTAGACGCTCAGGATAGAGTCAGTATCCTGGTCTGCTGGAATTTCTAGTTGAAAATTTCTTCAATCGGAGTACCAGGCTCAAGCCCGCTGAAGACGGATCCTGTAGTGATATCAGAGATACGGCTCAGGCCCCGCTCGTAGATCTCTTCAGGCAAAGCGATGTAGCCGACTTCGCCAGCTGCTGCGCCTTGGTCTTCTAGGATGTACTCAGCAAAGGCCTTGACATCAGGCTTAGCTAAAGATGTTGCCCGTACATAAACAAAAAGAGGGCGGGAAAGGGGTGCATAAGTACCATCTTTCACAGTTTCTGTAGAAGGCTCTACACAGCCATCGCCACCATCAATAGCCAACACGTTGAGCACATCAGCGTTCTCTTCATAGTAGGCCAGACCAAAGAAGCCTAAACCACCGGGAGTACCACTAACACCAGTTACAATCACGTTGTCATCTTCACTAGGAGTGAAGTCAGCCCGAATATCATCTTCGTCCAAAATGGCTTCGTTAAAGTAGTCGAAGGTACCAGAGTCAGTACCAGGACCGAACAAAGCTAGCTCAGTACTAGGGAACTCGCCGCGAACATCAGACCAGCTATTAACTGTGCCTTCAGCATCGAAGTTCCACATGGTGTTGAGCTCTTCAACACTCAAGCACTCAGCGAAATCATTACCAGAGTTGGTTACAACAGCCAAGCCGTCGAAGGCAACAGGAATCTCAACGAAATTAATACCATTTTCTTGACAAACTTCGATCTCGCTCTGCTTAACAGGACGAGAAGCCATGGAGATGTCAGTCTCACCAACACAGAACTTCTTAAAACCACCACCAGTACCACTGGTAGCTACAGACACAGTTGTGCCCTCATTCTCAGCTTGGAATTTCTCAGCCAGTGCAATCACAATAGGAGTTACTGTGCTGGATCCATCGATGACAACTTGACCATCCTGAGCAGAAACATGACCGGCAGTCAGGCTCAGGGTTGCTGCCAAAACAGCAGCTGTGGTGGGTGCGAAAGTACGCTTAAGGCTCATGAACGTTCTCCTTCTACGCTCTCCACTCAGTGAAGAGTCCGATTTGAATTGGACACTGGTTCCAGACGCAGCGACTTCCTAAATGTTCCTTGAAAGCTTTAGGAGGACGCCCAAAAAAACAATAGCGGAGTGTGATCTCCACAGGGTTAAGACGGGCTTATGACCGAGCTAAGATGACCGACAGCGGATTTAGAGTAGGACTGGAGTTGTTAGTTCAGTTACAGTTAGCAGACTCAGCAGGACGTCTTCAATTAGACAACATGAGATTGGACAAAATGAGATGAATAGCAGTAGAAGAAAGTGGCTGGTCAAGGATCCTTACAAAACAAATTAGAACTTGAATCATTGTTATCCCTGTAGCAGGCTTTAATAGAAGACGAAATGAATAAGACTAAATATACAATTGGCTTTCTTGTAACCTCTTCGAGCTAGCGATTATTGTGAAGGCATGAGTGATCATGTGGATTTATTAAATATGTATCGAATTATGGTACCTACACTCTAGGATAATGTCTTTAGCCATTGCTGACAGTGATAAAGCGCTGAAGTTTGGTCGCTAATCTAGGCTATGACCTGCTTGAAGGATCTAGTTGCGAGTCTCTAGTGTGACCCTAATTATAGTTAGGGCGATAACAATAGGATCCGTTACCGCGATGCCGTAGCTAAGCCAACCCAAATCTAAAATCAGCATTTATCCGATTACCTTTCAGTCATTGTTCGGATTCTTTAATCAAAGCTAAATGGCGCGAATCTGCTCTAATAGTGTGGGTAAGCTTCTTATAGAACGAGAAACGTAAAACCAATTAATTGGCTCGGAGTGTGTATGCTACAAGCAGTTACCCCATCGTCACCAACAGCACTACTTGATCAACAGCAGGCTGAACTCAATGCGATCCTTGAGGCCAACACGGAAACACGCCCGTGGGGAACCTTTACTGTGTTGGAAGAAGGGCCTGCCTACAAGATTAAGCGGATTGTGGTGCTGCCCAAGCATCGTCTTAGTCTCCAGATGCACCACCACCGCAGCGAACATTGGATTGTAGTGTCAGGAACAGCCAAGGTAACCTGTGGTAGCGAAGAGAAAGTGATCACGGCTAACCAATCGACCTATGTTCCTCCCTGTACTAAACACCGGCTGGAAAACCCTGGCGTCATTCCGCTAGTTCTGATTGAAGTTCAGAATGGCCAATATCTAGGTGAGGACGACATTATCCGATTCAGCGATGACTATGCTCGCGCTCCCAGTACTTAGTGTCAGCAAGTCTCGATGGTAGAGCGGATAGAGAGATCTGGCTAAGATGGTTTGAGCTGCAAGCTAGCTCTCGATGCGCTTCGGCAACAAAGTCACCTTTTCCGTTCTAGAATCCCTGATGAGAATGGCACCACTCAGTAATCGGCAATCACATAGGGCGGCTAGGCCTGCCAGGGTAATGACATCACTAAGATTGGCAAGCGTAGCCATAAGGCCTAGTAGGCTAGCTGATACGGTGAAGTCTGCAATGGTGAATGGAATCCACCACTTCAGAGGGGCATGGAGTTGTCGTCTCAGGCTCAGCCATTGTAGGAAGCCTACAGTCGACCCTAGAACCCCAGCAGCCCAGGGCGAGTTTAGGGTAGGGATTGCGATCAGAGGATCCTGAAACTGCATCAGAGAGCTCGCACCAGGGCCCACTTGAGCGAGGAGCTCCAAACTGAGAGCTCCAACGGTGTAGCCTAAGGGAACTGCGATCAGCCAGCTGTCCAGTTGCGGTAGGTTGAGATGGATCCGGAGGGCAATCCACTGAGGAATCGCGACACAGATGCCCATGACTAAAGTGAAGAGGGTAGTGTAGAACAACAATGAAAGAATTGATAGATCTTGAGTGTTCGGTAGGTATTGAACCAGCCCAAGAAACACTAGGCGTCCAGCCCCTGAGCCGATGATACATGCTAGGCCCCAGATGACTAGAGCTCTAAGACGTGCATAACGAGAGGCAGATTCCAAGACGAGTTCCTTTGCCGCCACCGGCTGGGGTACGGTAGGCTCCATGAATTCAGCTGGGGGTAGACCCGCTGGTTTATCTACCTTTTGGGATGTTGCATTTTTCAAGCCCTGTAGGGCCTCCCGATTATCTGGATCAAGTCGTAAAGCGCCTTGAAAGTCGATCTGAGCCATACCCCAGTTATGCTGACGCAAATGGGCAATACCCCGTCTAAAGTAATATTTATATTCGTTTGGTTCAATTTGAATCATACGATTGAGAAGTTGAATCGCGCTCTTGTACTTGCCTTGTTCAATTAACTCAACAGCTACTTCGTACTCAGCATCAATCGAGGGTTTTTGAGTGGTAGATGACAGATGATGAGGGGATAGATGGGTGAGAGTCGGAGGATCCTCAGCAGTAGCGGGTGGACCAGAGGCAGGACTAACGACTTGCTCTTGAGCCCGTCGGCGCATGAATGGGAGTTGAAACCAAGAGGCTTTACTGCTGGCTTCAATGATAACTGCCTGGAGCTGCTCTTTCAGTTGCAGCATCGTTTGAGGTCTAGCGTTCGGATCCTTTTCAAGACAAGAGAGAACAATGGCTTGGAGAGCTTTGGGACTGTTGTAAGGAGTAGCAAATTGTCGGAAGGGGTGGGGGCGTTCGTGGTTGTGGACGTGATACCAGCCGGGCAAGGTATCGGTCTCGGGGGTGAACGGCAGGTGACCTGTGAGTAACTCGTAGAGAACGACGCCGAGAGAGTAAATATCAGAGCGGGCATCAAGGCGTTCGGCCCTCATTTGTTCTGGTGAGGCGTAGCACTTGGTGCCGAGAAAATAGCCAGCTTGGGTAAGGCTTTTGGAATTGTCACTAATGAGTTTGGAGATACCGAAATCTAGGAGTTTGATCGACTCTTCTTGGTTGGGGCTGCGGAGGAGGAAGATATTACTCGGCTTAATGTCCCGATGGATTACGCCACGGATGGAGTGTCGGCCTAAGTTGACATTGAAACAGTGAGCATGGTGCAGGGCTTCGCACACTTGTTCAGCAATGCGAACCACGCGATCGGGGGCTAAGCACTTCTCCCGACCCAAGATGACATCTAGACCTTGGCCCTCAATAGGTTTGCGGCTAAGATACTCCATCACCAAGTAGGGCTGCTTGTTGTGGACTCCATAGGACTTAACTTGGACGATAGATGGATGCTCTCCTAGCATGGCGCTCACTCGCGCTTCGTCTAGAAAGCGTTCTCGGAGATTTTGGTAGTATTCCTGGTCCATGTCTGGTGGAGGAGAACGTAGTACCTTAACAGCCACCTCCTCGTTGTTCAGTTGTGTGTCTACAGCCTTGAAGACATTCCCATAACCGCCTTCACTGATGTGATAGGTGAGCTGATAGCGATTACCGATGAGCTGCCCGATTAAATGCTGGGTCATAGTCGTTGGGAAGCAAGACGCAGACTTCAAATCTTAAATAGAACTCTTGGAAGTGACTCTTAAGAGTAAACTCTTAGTAGGGACCAAACTTTTATACAATCAAACATCTAGAATAAGATTCGGGAGTCCTGAGATAGCGTGTCGCCTGGAACTGCGTAAATCCGCAGAGTCGATGGCCTATACTTTACACAACTAGTTCCCTTAGGGACAGACCTAAGTCATTCTAGAGACTTCGGCTCTAATCATAGCCCATGAAGGCTGACTCCTAGCATGGACCGATGGATCCAGGACTGCAATCTCAATCCTAGACTGAGTGCGAGCTTAGACTGAGTATACGAACTAGGGGGCTGTAGTTGGCAACAGAATGAGATGATGAGAAGACTAAGTAGCATTAATTCTCTCATAACCTATCCCTTCGGACCTTGCTTCTAGATTCGGTATCACAGGTCTTAAAGGCGAGTCATAGCTTATAGAGTAGACTTCTGGTATAACAGATGACTCACTTAATTTGGCCTAGACATGAGTCAGGGAATTGATACGGAAGCTGGATCCTAGGACCACCAAGGGGTACAACGGTAGGGTACCGGAAGGAGTGCGCTGAGATGAGTCTTGACTTAGAGACGGCAAGCCCTGGTGAGGTGGCTGTATATCAGCCTTATTATCCAGTGGGGCGGCGGCAGTATCTACCACAGGCGGTGGGCTTATATAAAAAAGGGAGCTTCGAGGGCCAGCGGGCGATTGAAGGGGAAGAGCCAATGGATTTCATCGCAAGTTGGCTTAAGTCCCCATTGCCCTCTGATCTAACAGTTTGTAGTGTCCAATTTAATCAGGATGCTGAACTGACCTATGAGCTATCGATCACTAATTCGGACTTTGTGGACTTTCTGATTGAAGTGCTCAACACGGTTCAACGGGGTAATCCCCCTGACTTTAATCCGGCGTTCTACAAACGACTCATGCGCCGTGAAGACTAGTAGATGTAGCCCGATCACACCCTAGAATTCTACATTGTCCAATCAGATATCCCCCAGATTACACCTGAATCCGGGGGATATGACTATGGGGGCACGATCACGAGCAAGAGTAGCTAGTCCCAACTTGCAGATTGATTTATCCTTCTAGCCCGCTCAGTTCTGGGGTGATCAGTTCTGCCGTCTGTTCTGCGTCAGCGACTGAAGCTGGGGGAAATCCTAGGAAAGGACTCATCATGACAGATTGAGTTGTCAGGGAGAAAATGGGATTTGACAGGATCCCTGTGGTCACTGTGGCTACTAAGGTCAAAACCATACCCACCTGTAGAGACCGCATCCCCATGAGAGACCAGCTCACCTCACTGTAGGCCTTAACGGATTCAGACATTTCTTGCGGTTCTTTGACGACGATGGCTTTGACGACACGGACGTAGTAGTAAATCGAGATGACGCTGGTGACCAACCCGACTAGAACTAGAGTTTGGGCCCCTGCTTGCCAACCTGCCCAGAATAGGTAGAGCTTACCAAAGAAGCCTGCTAACGGAGGCAGTCCACCTAGAGATAAGAGGCAGATGGTGAGACATAGGGTTAGGAACGGATCCTTCTGGTACAGGCCGTTGTACTCGGAAATCTCGTCGGTGCCGGTTTTGAGACTGAAGAGAGTAACGCAGAGGAAAGCCCCCAAATTCATGACTAGGTAGACCATAAGGTAAAAGATCATACTGGCGTAACCAGCTTCTGTGCCCACCACCAGGCCAATCATTGCGAAACCAGCCTGACCAATAGAGGAGTAGGCCAGTAGACGCTTCATGCGAGTTTGGGTAATCGCGACCACATTACCGAGTACCATGCTCAGGATCGCTAGGACAGCAAAAACGGTCTGCCATTCTTCAATGACGGCGGGGAAGACGGTTGAGAGGAAACGAAGGGCGAGTGCAAATCCAGCGGCTTTGGATCCGACAGAGAGAAAGGCAACGACTGGGGTTGGGGATCCTTCATACACGTCAGGGGTCCATTGATGAAAGGGGACGGCGGCTAGTTTGAAACAGATGCCGGCAATGCAGAGGACTAAGGCAATGGATCCGGCTAACCCTGCTTCGGCTAGATAAGGTGCAATGGCCTCCAGTTGGGTCTCACCACCAGAGATGCCGTAGAGAATTGACATGCCGTAGAGAAAAATAGCTGTGCTGCTGGCCCCAATCAAGAGGTATTTGAGGGCTGCTTCAGAGGAGCGCGGGTCCCGTTTCATGTAGCCGGCCATGAGGTAACAGGCAATACCTAATGTCTCCAGAGCAACGAAAACCATGACCAGGTCCGTGGCTCCAGACAGCAACATGCCGCCGACGGTGGCCGTGAGGAGAAGGACGTAGAACTCGGGAGCTGCTGTGCCAGCTTGGACAACGTAGCGCTCTGACATCAAAATCGTAAGTACCGTGGTGACAACGATGATCCCTCGGAACAGGATGCTAAATGGATCCGCTGTAAAACTGCCGAGGAAGCCTTCCATGTCGGGGTGCTGCCATTGCAAAACAAGCGTGACGAGCGCTCCGACCAGACCCATGACGGAGAGAAACGGCAAGCTTTTACGGACGGACTGATTGCCGATGAGATCAGCCACTAAGACAACGATGAGGGTAATCGTTACCAGGACTTCGGGAATAATGGCCCCGGCATTCAGGTTCACATTGGGATCAAAGAGGTCCACCATAAGACTCGCAGAGAGTGTGTCTATTCTTTAAGATGCTGGTCTAAGCATATCGCGGATTGACTCAGTATCAGCCGACTTCATTAATGACCCGACTAGACTGCATTAATGACTTAACTAAAATGACTTAACCAAAATGACCCAGTCATAACTAAAGGATCCTGGACAATAGCAGGTAGACTCCGGGCAGCTAGCGATTGGGATGCTAGCAAATAGCTGGATCAGTTGACTGACATTGACCCTGCAGTAAGGACTAAACTCCGATGACACTGGAAACATTTTTCATTAGTCTGAATGAGAATGCTGTGCCGATTAGCCTCTTGATCTTGGCGGCTCCCTGGGTGGTCTGGGTGGTCTGTTATGCCATTCCGGGTCGAGCCGAAGAACCTTGGGTCCTAAGTTTAAATCTATTAGCTGCTGTCACCAGTATTGTGCTGTGGTCAGGGTATCTAGCCTATACGATCAACACCAGCGGGATGGAGCTAGTTGTCAAACAGGCCAACATCTTTTTACTGGTGATGCCGCCCTACTACGTTATTGCCTCCATTTGGGTTTCGCGTCAGTTGATGCCTCTGTCTGATATTCCAGCGTTTCGCAGTTTACAAGGGGTGGCGATGTTAGCGGGAGTGTATGTGGCTTTGGCATGGTTTGCGAGCCGGATCCGAATTTACATTGTTTCATTTATTCCCTTTTGGGTCTTTCTCTGGATCCTGGCGGGTCTGCTGCTGGTGGGATACGTCGGCTACCGACGCTTGATGGGACCTCCAGGACAGCGGGATCCTGAAATGCCATAGAGAGGTCTGATAATTGAAATTGAATTTAACAATTGTAATTATAGGATCCACTTGAGAAACTGGCCTGCATCGGGCTTAACTGGCGATGAGTGATCACTATACTGAAGGGACGAGCGGAGGAGAAACCTATGACATCTTTAACATCTGAAGTAACTCGACCTAACCGGGAGATCACCCTGTTATCGGTGTGGCAGATTCTCATGGAGGAGCATGGTGATGTGCTGGCTGTACAAGATCCTCATGGGGATCCGGTAGTTGAAATGAGCTATCGAGAACTCTTTCAAACAATTCAATGGTTTGCGGCAGGCTTACAAGCCTGGGGTGTCCAGGTCGGCGAGCGGGTCGCTCTGATTTCTGATAACACTCCCCGCTGGTTGATCGCGGATTTAGGATCCATGTTCATGGGAGCGGTGAATGTGCCTCGGAGTTCTACGGCAGACAGTCAGGAACTGGGGTTTATTCTCCGGAATACCGACTGTTCTACGGTAATTGTGGAGAACGTTAAAACGTTGAAGCGGTTGGATTCATTAATCCGTGAACTGTGTATCGAACGCATTGTGGTATTATCCGAGGCCGCCACGGATCTCCCGTCAGGTTGCCTCACTTTGAACCAGTTACTTGAAAAAGGGAAGATGCATGGCTTCAAACCGCCTGTTTTAACCCGCTCCCAATTGGCCACCATTATTCATACGTCTGGCACGGGAGGTCAGCCGAAAGGGGTGATGTTGACTCACGGCAATCTCATGCATCAGGTGGAGAGTGTTGAACAAGTGGTCCGCCCTCAGCCTGGTGATGTTGTATTGAGTATTCTGCCGACATGGCACTCTTACGAACGATCCTGTGAATACTATCTCTTGAGTCGAGCTTGCACCCTGGTCTACACAGATCGCCGCCATATCAAACAAGATTTCAAAGACGTCAATCCCCACTATTTGGTAGCGGTTCCCCGTATTTGGGAGAGTGTGTATGAAGGGATCCAACGTCAGCTCAAAAGTCAGAGTGGGTTGAAGCAAAGGTTGATTGGGATCCTGTTGAAAGCAAGTGAACAATTCGTGCTTAGTCGTCGGATTGCGACGAACCGATCCATTAACCATTATGGGGTCTCCCCAGTGGAACGGATCCTGGCTCAGATTAAGACTCTCGCCCTGCAGCCTCTACACATTGCAGCAGACAAGCTCGTTTTTCAAAAAATTCGAGGGGCAGTAGGATCTAATTTTAAACAAGCGATCAGTGGGGGTGGGGCTCTGGCTCCCTACCTAGATCTCTTTTATGAGATGGCAAATATTGAGATCCTAGTGGGCTATGGCTTAACAGAAACATCTCCGATTTTGACCGCCCGCCGTGTTGAACATAATGTGAGAGGTACATCCGGATCCCCTCTCCCCCAGACTGAAATTCGCACTGTCGATTTAGAAACAGGTCAGGTGCTGCCTCACGGTGGTAAGGGAGTTATTCAAGCGCGAGGCCCGCAGGTGATGTCAGGTTATTTCAAGAATCCCGAAGCAACCCGGAAGGTTCTCAGTGATGACGGTTGGTTCACCACAGGCGATTTGGGATGGGTGACGCCAGATAATCAGCTTGTGATTACGGGTCGGGCGAAGGATGTGATTGTGCTCTCCAATGGTGAAAACATAGAGCCGCAACCACTGGAGGATGCCTGCACTCAGAGTCCCTACATTGCGCAAATGATGGTGGTGGGTCAGGATCAGAAGTATTTAGGATCCTTAATTTACCCCGATGTAGACGCGCTGACAGAATGGGGTCGTCAACAGGGACTAGCAGTAGATTCGCCAGACATGCTGCTGGCCAACGATGCTATCAAGGGATTGATCCAATCAGAGCTCCAGGATCGCATCCGTAACCGCCCAGGGTACCGCGCCGATGATCAGATTCGGGTGTTTCGGTTCGTAACGGATCCATTCACCATGGAGAACGGATTGCTCACCCAGACCCTGAAGATGAAGCGACTGCAGGTGAGTGAGCGATACCGAGCGTTGATTGAGGAGATGTTTCAGTAGTTAATACCGGACCCTATCAGTCCAGGTTACCACTGATGTAGCCTTTGACAGCTGAGATTGCAACGACACGAGGTGAAGCAAGATAATGGTTGGCATCTGGATCTCCGCTCCGGCCTTTAAAGTTACGGTTGGTAGCATAGATTCCGGTGTCACCTTTTTTCAATACACCAAGACCGGAATTGCAGCAGGCTCCACAAGCTGACTTGAGCACCTGCACACCGGCGGTTTCAAATGTGGCTATGTAACCCCGCGCCTCGGCTTCTCGACGGATCGCTTGTGAACCAGGGACGATGAAGCAATCGACTCCTGTTGCCACGTGACGGCCTGCTAACACGGCGGCAGCTTCTGCTAGATCCGTCAACTTACTACCTGTGCAGGATCCGATGTAGGCCAAATTGATCGGGACAGATGCCAGTCGATCAACATCAACCACATGATCAGGATTAGGAGGACAGGCTACCTGGGGTTTCATCTGCGTCACATCAAGCTGGTATCGAGCAGCATACACAGCATCCTCGTCACTCCTGATCTCTTGAATGTCTGTGATACCACGGTCTTGAAGATAGTGGCGGGTTGTGTCATCGGTGCCCACCAGAGCCGCAACCGCTCCACATTCAGCCACCATGTTGGCTAGAGTGAGACGCTCATCCATTGGCAGGTGTTCAACAACTGGCCCTCGGAACTCCATCACTTGGCCGAGCGCACCGTGGGAGCCAATTGTGCCTAGGATATGCAAAATAATGTCCTTCGCACTGAGGTGAGGAGGTAAGGATCCAGTGAGCTCAAATAAACTCGATTGCGGTACCCGAACCCATGTGTCACCGTTAATCAATACATTAGCTAAATCTGTTGTGCCTACCCCCAAGGCCAGACAACCTAGCGCTCCGTAAGTGCAACAGTGTGAATCAGTCCCAGCTAGGAGAGTGCCTGGTCGAATAAAGCCCTTTTCCGGCAAAATAATGTGACAAATCCCTTCGGCTTCGCGAGGAGCGACGACATCAAACACGTAACATCCCTGCTCCTGGCCAAATTGGACTAGACGTTGCTCCAGAATAGGCTGCCTGGGATCGTCTCGTAGGTCTGGAACTTGGATGAAGTGATCAGAGACAAGGACGACGCGCTGTGGGTCCCAAATACGAGCCTCAGGCCCAAAACTAGAGTAGAAAATCTCTGCCAGTGACTTAACGTAGACATCGTGAGACATCGCGATATCGACCTGAGCGAAGACAATATTACCCGGCTGCACATAGTCTTGACCTGCCGCCCGAGCCAGGATCTTTTCAGCCATGGTCATCGGTCTAGGAGCTATTGCCTTGGATGGTATAGGTAACTCTCCTTCAAGACGACGGCGATTAAAGGCCGTTAACCCTCCGGATTGAATAATGAGGTCTACCACAGGTTCCCTCTCAACTTGATCAAGAAACTCCAGCTCTAAACCAATATTAATACTGTTGCGAAAGAAGAGTTCAGCGAAGGATTTGGCTCGTACTTTTTGAATACCGGCCCCTTTGATCGCAATCGGGGCATGTTCTCGGCTTGATCCTGATCCAAAGTTCTCACCAGCTTCAATTACGTCATAGGTCATCAGCTGATCACGACCTACAATATATTCAAGTGCGATGTGCTTCAATATCTCGGGGTCTGTTGTCGTGCCATATTGGGGAGGAACGATGTCATCAGTGTTAATATTGTTGCCTAGATAAAGGATGCGGTGCCCGTTGGACAATTGATTGGAAGTCATGGATCCTGCCCTGCTCATAACTGCTCACAAATACGCCTAGCATCAGTCTAGTTACATTTCATAAACATCGTATTAACTTGAAACTAATTTAAGAATCAACACGGTTTAGGGATCAACACGGTTTAGGGATCAA
>CAYUEE010000046.1:26672-34362 GCA_964443615.1 uncultured bacterium
ATCAACACGGTTTAGGGATCAACACGGTTTAGGGATCAATAAGTGTTACATATTTATCTTGCTTTGGGATCCTTGTGAGTAAGTGAGATTAGTTCAATACCAGAAACGAGTCTAAGATGGCTAGCGTTATCTGATTGATGTAGGGTCTAGCGGGGGTGGGGTCTAGCGGGGCGTCTGAACAGTGCAGCGGCAATTACACCTCAGGAGTAGGGTTATCCTGTGGGCTTATCTCTGAGGTTCCCGCTATTTTACATAGAAGATCCTGTCTTTAAAACCAGTTAGCCGCGTCTGAACAGGCTGTTGGGCTATGTGATCGGACAGAGCATGACTGAGGTGTAGTTGCGTCGCTATGGCACCAAACTCCACTCTAATGAAACGGATGAGGTCTGGGCACCGTGAGGACACGATGAGCAGTCGATTTTTCCCATCTTTGTTGCATTCATTGTGGGAGTCGCTGCCGTTGCCAGACTGGTTAGCACTAGCTGGTGATGAGACATGGCACCAGACCCTACACGCGATCGCGCAGTTGTGGCGGGAGGCTGGGCGTATTGGTGTCGCCGTCAGTGGCCCAGTGCCCTGGTTACCTCGATGGGAATGGCAATGGCAACCGGAGTGGCCTGAGGATGAGGGATTAATGGATCCCTTGCGGGTATTGCCCTCTGGCCTCCAGGTTCAACGCTGGCTTTTCACGCCTGACCTATCCACCGCCACCACATCAACCCCCAATCAAACGATAATTCCGCTGTTACCTCGGGATCCGTTGCGGGAGGAGCAGTTTCTTCTACTGTCGACACCTCTATTCAGTGTGATTGCAGCACGAGGGATCCATCCGTTGACGGAGCAGCCGGGCATGATGGTGTCGTTTGATCCAGCGGTGGTTGAACGAGCCTGGTCGTGTTTAGAACGGCGGGTCCAGACGATTCGTCACGATGCCTTGCCCTTTTGGACGGCGTCTCAACAAAACTTTCCTCCGCAAGTGCCTCACTTTCGGGTGTTGTCTCGGTACAGCACACTATTACTGCTAGCAGCTCATCCTGGATCTGATATGACCGCGATGGCTCAACTGCCACCAGCCTCGGAGACAACATTGGAGGGGGATCCTGTACCCTCGCCGGATCGGTCTCCAGAGTATAAGGTTAACGCGGCTGTCTCATCAGCTCCAGAGTCAGTCACGCCAGCTGATCAAGAGGATCCTCAGGCCGTGGAAGCGGATGGGGGAGTTTCAGAGGCTGAGTTGCTGCGGGCTCTAGTCCACGAAGTCAGAACGCCATTAAGTACAATCCGCACGTTGGTGCAGCTGCTTCTAAGGCAGAAGGATCTTCCCCCCAAGATAAAGCGGCAGCTTGAACGAATTGATCAGGAGTGCACGGAGCAGATCAATCGGTTTAATCTCTTCTTCCAAGCGACAGAGCCGGATCCTAAGTTTTTGCAGTTGGAGGCGATGGCTCTGGTCGATCTCGTGCGTCAGAGTCTACCCATGTGGCAGAGACAGGTGCAGCGGCGGGGCTCTACGCTGGAAATGGACATACCAAATGATTTACCTAATATCGTGAGTGATCCTAAGACACTTGGATCCGTGTTGTCGGGTATGGTTGATCGGATTGCACGGATCTCACCGCCGGGCAGTCGAATTGTAGCTCATCTGGTGAGTGCTGGTGAGCAAGTCAAGCTGCAGTTCCGAGTGAATACGGAGGATGCGGCATCTGAGTGTACCCAAATGAAGTTAACGCCTCTACAGGCTATTGGCCAGCTGTTGGTCCTTCAACCTGATACAGGGGCTATTAGTCTCAGTATTCCCGTAACCCAAACGTTGTTCCGAGCCCTTGGTGGTTACTTAACGGTACGACACAAAGCCCAACAGGGCGAAGTGTTTACGATTTACCTACCTCGTCAAATCTAGACTGATGTCATTTCACTCCCCGCTGTCATCCCCCGTGCTTGCTATGTCAGGATCACCCGATGGATTTGTCAGACCTCTTGAGGATTCGGCTCAGGATCCACTAGACGGGGTTGTAGAGACTGGGTCAGAGAACTCACGATCTCCACAGACTGCTCTGAGCCCGGATCCCAATGCGCTGATTCCCGCTCACCAGATTGCTGAACTGTTGCATGATGTGCGCAATCCACTAACGACCTTGCAAACGTTAGCCAAGCTACTTCAGAAACGGCTAGATCCTCAGGATCCGAATCAATGGATCGGGAGAAGTATTGCACAGGAGTGTCTCCATTTGCAGCGTCTGCTGAGTCAGTTTGACCATCAGGTAGTGGCTGCAGCGGCGTTGATGCCCGAACAGTTGAGCATGGTGGAGTTTCTAAAGGCATTGTGCCCGATGTATGAGGTAATGGCGTCTGCGCGCGGGATCCAGTTTCAGGCTACATGGGAGGAGCAACAGGAGCAGTGGGTTTGGGTGGATCCGCTGGGACTACGGCAGGTGTTGGGGAATTTGATGGATAATTCGTTGAAGTATACGTCGGCAGGGGGACGAGTTAGCTTGATGCTAGAACCTGACGGATCCGATGTGGTATTAACACTGGCGGATACAGGATCCGGGATCCCTCAAGACCAGTTAGAGCGGATTTTTGACCCTTATTACCGGGTAGCCACAGATAAGCCAGGACAAGGCTTGGGGTTAGCGATCACTAAGGATCGAGTGTTGAAGATGGGGGGATCGATCGAGGTAGAGAGTGAAGTGGGATGCGGATCCGTGTTTCGCCTACGGTTGCCTGGGATTAAATCTGATGGGTTGAGTATTGAACAGACAGGAGAGTAGCGATGGTGAGTTCACAATCAGAGACAACTGTAAAACGAGTCTTACTAGTAGATGATGAGCCAGGCCTACGGGATGCCGTCCAAGCTTATCTGGAGGATAGTGATTTTGAAGTAACAGCAGCTGCCAATGCCCAACAAGCATTTCAAGTATTGAGTACTGCTCAACCGGATCTGGTGATTTCAGATATTATGATGCCCGGTATGGATGGGTTCCAGTTTCTAGAAGAGTTACGCAAGCTGGAGGCGTATACCCATGTGCCAGTGGTGTTTTTGACTGCTAAGGGAATGACAACTGACCGGATTCAAGGTTATCGAGCCGGTGTGGATGCGTATTTGCCCAAGCCCTTTGATCCTGAGGAACTCGTGGCCATTGTTGAGAATTTAATTGAGCGGTCCCAGGCGATGGCTCCTCCAGCTGTGGTTGCCCGTGAGCTAGCCTCCATTCGCGAGCTGATTTCCGAGTCAACGGGCCATAGTAGTGGTCCTGAAGGGGCTGTAACTGAAGGATCCGTGACTCCTCAACACAAGCCAACACAACCCCCGCCGATTCAAGTAGAGTTCACACCCCGTGAGCAGGAAGTTTTGGAAAAGGTGGCTGAGGGATTGATGAATAAAGAGATTGCTAAGCAATTGCAGACGAGCGTGCGTAACGTTGAAAAGTATGTCACACGGCTGTTGAACAAGACAGGCACTAGTAGTCGAACGGAACTGGTGCGGTACGCCCTGACGTACGGACTCATTAGTCTGTAGGCTGATGATCTAGACGCCCTACACAGTAAATACCTGAGTGGACTGGTTCTGAGTGAGCCGGGCTTTTCTATAGGATCCTGATTGAACGACTAGATCCTGATTGAACTAAGACTAAAAGTGATGGATGGATTATCTCATTCTTAGTTAAATCAACTATAGCCACTGGTCAAGCTTGGCCTGCAACTAGAGAGAGTAGACTGAGGGTTCATCTCAATGCTTTCTCTCCTATGGACAGACTTGGCTATCTATATTACGCGCCTCACATGGATCCTGTTGAGATGGATCCTGTTGAGACTGAGCTCGCCGCCCTTAAAGCCGCAGGATCCTCAGAGGTCTACCAGGATTGGGGATCCCGAAGTTATCTTGAAAAGCTGCACGCCCTGATTCAAGAGCATCAAGTTGAAATTGTTTACCTGCGTCGATTGGAAGATGCTGGCGATACCTTAGCCCAGGTTCACTCCTTCCTCTCGATGTGTCAATCGGCGGGGACGACGATTCAACTAGTAACGGCAACAGGATCCCTCATTCCTCCAGATTCTGCCACATGGATCCAACTGCTGAGCGATCTTCCCAGTGCTGTTCAACGTCGCCAAGCCCTAAACACTCACGCGCAAAATCGTCTGAATTTGAAGCCACCGCCTGGATCTCCGCCTTTTGGCTATCGCCGGGAACAGGATCGTTATGTCCTTGATCGTCGGCAAGCGGCGATTGTTAAAGACTTCTTCAATCACTTCTTGTTATACGGATCCTTGCGTGCTGCTGTCCGCCATCTAGACCAAAACCACCGCAAAAAGATATCTGTCGCTACAGGCCGCCGCTGGTTAACCCATCCTGTCTATCGAGGGGACCTGCATTACAACGACGGCAATACCCTGCGCAATACCCATGCCCCCATTCTGTCTCGGGAAGAAGCCGCTCAGATCGATCGATGGATCCGTCGTAATCAATCTGTACCCCGCCGCTCGGCCAGTGCTCCCCGATCACTATCTGGATTAATATTCTGTCGAGACTGTGGCCAGGGGCTCAGGATCCTGCAAGTTACCCAACGCCAACGCCGGATGACGTATCTCTATCTACGTTGCTCCACCTGTGGCTACAGCCTCAACTACAACGATGTGCTGCAGCAGATGATCGAAACCATTTGCCGCATCCTGCCTGAACGGATAGAGGGGATCAATTCAGATGGGTTAGACCAGGCTCGGCGGGGGATTGATGCAGAACTTAATCAAAATGACGCAATTCTTAAACAACTTGAGAATCTTCAAAAAAGTGGAATTTTAGATGAGTCTGTGATTCGGCAGCAGCGCTATCAGATTGAAGCTGCGCAATCTCGTCTGCTCGATCGACTGAATCAACTCCCGCCTCAAGGGTTAGAGGAACTCACCCAAACTCTATCCATCGAACCGTTTTGGCAGGATCTCACGGAATCTGAACGCCGATCCTATTTTCGAGAGTTCATTCGCTCCGCCCAGATCGATCCTCAGGGATCCCTAGATATCACGTTTTCTTTTGATCCGATTTGAGGACTAGTAAAACAGAAAAAACGATTTATTCCTACTTTGAGGGATTGAGAGACGTCCTAGTGATCCTGTGATGATTTTTGAAACTCAGGATCCGTCTAGCCTTGATTTGAGGCTCTATTTATATATCGTTATCCTTCTCAATCACGGTTTGGCGTCCCATAATGCTGACTATCGACACACGCATTGTTGGCAACTTGAAGGAGAGGATCCTGTGAAACTAGCGGTTTACGGAAAAGGTGGCATCGGCAAATCCACCACCAGCTGCAATATCTCGGTCGCATTAGCTCAGCGGGGCATGAAAGTTCTTCAGATCGGATGCGATCCTAAGCACGACAGCACCTTTACCCTGACGGGCTATCTGATCCCCACTATTATTGACACTTTAGAAGCGAAAGACTATCACTATGAAGATATCTGGCCGGAAGATGTGATCCATAAGGGCTATGGCGGTGTGGACTGTGTTGAAGCGGGCGGTCCTCCTGCTGGAGCGGGTTGCGGGGGCTATGTCGTCGGTGAAACAGTCAAACTGTTGAAGGAATTAAATGCCTTTGATGAGTACGATGTCATCCTGTTTGATGTGTTGGGTGATGTGGTGTGTGGTGGCTTTGCTGCGCCGTTGAACTACGCCGACTACTGCTTGATTGTGACTGATAATGGCTTTGATGCTCTCTTTGCTGCGAATCGGATTGCTGCCTCCGTGCGGGAAAAGGCTCGGACTCGTCGTCTGCGTCTGGCGGGGTTGATTGGCAACCGGACCTCGAAGCGGGATCTAATCGATAAGTATGTTGCTAACGTGCCGATGTCTGTGATTGAAGTGTTACCGTTAATTGAAGATATTCGGGTGTCACGGGTCAAGGGTAAGACTATCTTTGAAATGGCGCAATCGGATCCTGATCTTGAAAGTGTTTGCCAGTACTACTTGAACATCGCGGACCAACTGCTGGCTCAACCAGAGGGCATTGTTCCTCAAGATGCACCCGACCGGGATCTATTCACATTGCTATCTGACTACTACAGCACTTACACCACTGAGAAGGTTCCCGCTCTCGTTTAATTCTTGAACGTTTAACCGCCAAATTGTAGATCTGGAATGTGTCATGACTGTAGCAACTTCAAGCCCGAGCAATACATCCCTCAATTTTGAATGTGAAACGGGTAACTACCATACCTTCTGTCCCATCAGCTGTGTGGCCTGGCTGTATCAGAAAATTGAGGATAGCTTCTTTCTAGTTATCGGAACTAAAACCTGCGGCTACTTTCTCCAAAATGCCATGGGTGTGATGATTTTCGCTGAACCTCGCTATGCGATGGCTGAGCTAGAAGAGGGTGATATCAGCGCCAAGCTCAACGATTATGAAGAACTCAAGCGTCTGTGTTTGCAAATTAAACGGGATCGTAATCCCAGTGTGATTGTTTGGATCGGGACCTGCACCACTGAGATCATCAAAATGGATCTAGAAGGGATCGCGCCCAAGCTAGAAGGTGAAATTGGGATCCCAATCGTTGTGGCCCGGGCTAATGGGTTGGACTACGCCTTTACTCAAGGGGAAGATACCGTTCTGGCTTCCATGGTGCAACGCTGCCCTGAAAAAATTAGCGAGGCGGAAAAGCGAGACCGTGGCGGACTCGGAACTCTCTTCAACTTTGGTCAGAAAAAAGAGGATCCAACTGATGAAGGCTTCAAGGATCATCCCCCACTGATGATTTTTGGATCTGTGACGGACCCGATTGTGACCCAACTGACTCTGGAACTGAAAAAGCAAGGGATCCGTGTCTCTGGATGGTTACCTGCTAAGCGTTACAGCGAACTGCCTCAGATTGAACCGGGTACCCATGTGATCGGTGTAAATCCTTTTCTGAGTCGGACGGCCACGGCCCTAGTGCGTCGCAAGAAATGTAAGCTGATCAACGCTGCGTTTCCCATTGGTCCGGATGGAACTCGCGCTTGGGTGGAAGCTATCTGTGCTTCTTTGGGTATTGAACCCCAAGGGCTGGCTGAGCGGGAAGCTGAAATCTGGGCTAACCCGAAAGTTCAAGAGTATGTTGACATGATCAAAGGCAAGAGTGTCTTCTTCATGGGTGACAACCTTCTAGAAATTTCAATGGCTCGCTTCCTGGTGCGATGTGGGATGACGGTGCAAGAAATCGGGATCCCTTACATGGACAAGCGCTACCAAGCCTCTGAGCTGGCGATGTTGGAGCGAACCTGTGAAGAGATGGGTGTGCCTAAGCCCCGCATTGTAGAAAAGCCAGATAACTACAATCAGCTACAACGGATCCAAGCGGACCAACCGGATCTGGTGATTACAGGCATGGCCCATGCCAACCCCCTAGAGGCCCGTGGTGTCACAACTAAGTGGTCTGTGGAATTTACCTTTGCTCAGATTCATGGGTTCAGTAACACGTTGGATGTGTTGGAACTGGCGACTCGTCCGATGCGACGGAATGCCAACTTGAATCAACTAGGCTGGGAGAAACTGGTGAAGGAAGAAGCAGCTGTCTAACCTTCTAAGCTTTGGATCCTTCAAATTGCTGCACTGATACTCTGCGGGATAGGATCCTGCGGAGTTTCTTTGTCTGAGATCCAATCCAAGTGGTCCAAAGCGAGATCCGAGTGGTCCAAAGCGAGATCCGAGTGGTCCAAAGC
>CAYUEE010000047.1:0-33627 GCA_964443615.1 uncultured bacterium
GACTGCCAAGTGTACTAGTATGACTGGTTCGACTTCCGATCTCTCGCAGGTAATTATGGTTAATTCAACTAAGAATGAGACGATCAGTAAGCTGAAACCTTTATCTGACGTGGAGTTGATGTACCATACTAAAGCAAATCAACTATAATTCAAGAGTCTCAGTTTCGACAACGCTTGGTATCTGAAACTAAACGGCTCATGCTGAGCTATTTACAAACTTATTTCTCGAAAACTCGAAGAATCCCTAACGGCTACATTTGCAGATTGAGAGATTTAGTAACCGCCGATTCTCTTGTCGCATCCAGTGCAAATAGTTTATCTACAGCTGTAGCATTAAATTCTGATACCCATTGGATACCCCTACACCATGAGGAGCAATTGTCACCACTTTCCAGTTTCCTTCAACGGGACGACCGAGCGCCACTTGTTGAACAACACCATTAACTCGAATTAATGCTGCTGGCGGACCCGGCTCCTGCAGGATCCCAACCAACGTCATAGCTGGTGTTGGAGTCGAGGGTGGGGGGGCAACCCGAGCAACAGGCTGGGCAGAGCGAGTCACTAGGGGTGTGGGAGTGGGGTCAGGATCGGTTGTCGACTCTGGCACAACAGTAGGGCTAGGTATTACTGCTGGCACTGTAACTCTTGAAACAGCTTCGTAAGTCACTGGTGCGGCCATTTCAGAGGAATCTAGACCAGCAGAGGCCCATCGAGATACCCACTGAGATAAGGATCCTCCCACAAGCAGCACCAAGCCGCTAAGTGCCACAGTCACACCCGCACTGACTAATCCCAGAGCCCAAATTCGATTAAATCGGCGGGGGGACGAGATCCGTGTAGTTGAGTAGGGGTAGACACGGGATCCTGAGGGGAAAGGATCCTCAAGAATTTGCTCTAAATCGTCAAACAAAGCATCGAGGACTTGGTCTGCCATCACGGCAGGATCCAATGCCTCCAATGAGGTCACCTCTGCACGAGTTAACTCTGAATGAGTCACTGATGTTACGGGTAACCGACCGCTATCACCGGAAACCATAAAAGACTCCTCACAGCCCACACTTGAATAACCATTGCAAATAGTTTCAGTAGCAGGCTCAGCGAGGAGGTCAAGTAATATCTGACTATATCGTCAGAGTCGCTTGAGTTGAGGGTATTCAACCAGTAACTCATCAGCCGTTAACGTATCGCCCTCTTGTTGCGGCGTCCACAAAACTTCAACAGCCACAATGTTGTTGGCAGGCATTGCGCCCAACTTCATCATGCCTTGTCGGAGAACCGCAGCTGAATCTGCTACAGGTAGTGTACTCGAATCCGAATAGGACGCAACCAGTAGTGTAACAACGATATATTCACCGACATCTGTCGAGCTTGTTCCTGACTGTTTGGACTGGATTCGTTGATCGATGTTGGACAATGTTTCAGCTGAGAACTTACTCCGTTCTTGCAAAGATTTTTGGTAGAACGCTTGCTCAGCATCAGCTAGGGCAACTTTGCTTTGGTTGGTCTGGGCATACACCCAGTAATCTGAGTAGCGGTTTAAGCTAACCGTGACGTTCTGCAACAGTTCACGGAGCCCCTCTGGCGTTTCCGTATCGGATTCCAAGGCCAATCGATCAATCTCCTTTTGCAGATCACGGGCCGTAGCCAGTAAACCAAGTTTGACTTCTGTCAACTGCACTTTCTGGTTAGCGGGTTTGTAGAACCCTTTCTCGTCATAGCCACCGTGATCCTCGGATCCGGTCGCCTGGAAGTTGCGGACGAGGAAGCTACCCACACCCAGGACCAGTAGCACTGTTAACAGACCACCGCCGCCACCACCAAAGAAAAAGGGGAAGAAGAAGGGAAAGCCCCAACCACCCCCTGGAAAAATGGGACCCGATGTCGGACGACGAGATGGCATGGAGCGAGATGGGCGGGGTGCGCGAAAGGATCCGCCTCCAACCCGGCCACCACTGCGGGCCCAAGCCTCGCCACCAGGAGCCAGGCATAGGACAATGGCTAGTGCGAGGGCCATCAGACCCTTGAGCCATCGAGAAGACCACAGGTGTTTCACAGGACTACCTCTTGATCATTGAAAATTTTGTCTGCTGTTTTCATTCTAGAAGCAGGTTTCGAGAGTCTCTAGCCCAGAAATCCGAAGAGGCCCTAAAGCCTGATGCCTTTGGCTTGTTGCTACCTACTTAGATTAGCTATTCTCAGGTTCTGATCATTTCCCAGATCCTGACAATGGGCTACCCTGCGCGCGTACCGTGGCCATGAAGAAGTCTTCGAGGGATTGTCGCTGGAGATGAATGTCTGAGATCTGAGCGCCTGCTTGAGTAACCGCACTAACACCGTCTGATAAGGATCCTTGCCAGGTCCCATGCCAGCGGTCGCCTTGAGCATAGACATCTGTTAGATGGGAGCGTAAAGACTCGATTTCTCCTCCGGTTCCGGTGACTTGGTAGTGCTCTGATACACCCAATAACTCGTCCAAAGTGCCTTGACACACTAACTGGCCATCGACCAGCAGCGCGACTCGATCGCAAATGGCTTCGACATCCGAGAGTATATGGCTATTGAAGAAGACAGTCTTTCCCTGCTGTTTCAACGACAAAATAATCTCACGCATCTGATGGCGTCCAATCGGATCCAAACCGGACATCGGTTCATCGAGAAAGATTAATTCCGGCTCATTGACCAGTGCTTGCGCCATGCCAGTCCGTTGCAACATCCCTTTGGAGTAGGTGCGTAATTGCTTCTTGCGAGCTGTCTCGATGGGTAATCCTACTAAGTCAAACAGGGCTGGGATCCGTTCTTTCAAAACTGCTGTGGGGATGTTGAACAGGCGGCCCGAAAGTTCAACGATTTCCCAAGCAGTGAGGTAGTCATAAAAATAGGGATTCTCAGGTAAATAGCCAACGGTGTGTTTTAGCGCTTGGTTACCTAGCTCATAGCCCAATACGGATCCTGTTCCTGTCGTGGGTTTGATAATGCCTAAAATACATTTGATGGTAGTAGTTTTACCCGCTCCATTAGGCCCCAACATTCCAAAGGTTTCTCCTTTATGAGCAATGAGAGAACAGGACTTGAGTGAATAGATAGGTTTATTCATCCAAAACCCAGTCATGTAGGTTTTCGATAAATCGTGAAGTTGCAGCACCACAGTAGCGTCAATCGTGGATGTTGAAACAGGGGCTGTTGAGGTCATAGAGGCTCCGAGTCACAAATGCTTCAACAGGTAACATGCTTCTTATTCTAATCGGGTCGGGCCGGAATCTAAACTCAAAGACAACAAACAGGATCCTAGTTAACAGATCCTGCTTGAGCTCAACCTTGAATTCAGTCTTTGGGGGTATGGATTTGGCGATACGGATTAGGGCAACAGAACAGCATCAATAGCATGGATCACACCATTGTTAGCTGCGATATCAGCAATAATAACGTTAGCACCATTAACGGTTATCTCACTGGCATCACTGACCTGAACCCGGAGAGGGAGACCGGCCAAAGTTGTCACTGTTGTGTCTGTCCCGGGGGCCAAGTCAAACGATGTGATTGCGGCAGGGACAGCATGGAATGTCAGGATCCGAGTCAACTGGCCGCGATTTTGAGGTTGCAGCAGAGATTCCACCGTACCAGCGGGCAGATTACCAAAGGCTTCATCTGTGGGTGCAAACAAGGTTAACGGTCCACCACCAGCCAGGGCATCTACAATACCAGCGGCTTGAGCAGCAGCAACCAATGTAGAAAAAGCACTATCTTCTCGAACTAATTCTGCCGCAATAGAGGCTTGAGCTTGTACAGGCTGGGCTGAGGTGAGAAGAAGACTACTCACACCTAGGACAGCAGCAACCACGGAAGGGACATGAGATTGAATCATAGTCTTAACATTGCAATCATGAACTTATGTAACATAATAAAGCGAAACGGATCCTGCCACCCGTTCACGATCTGCTGTCCTGTGACAAAACCATCAAGATTGCGCGAAGAGGTATCCTGCTGTAGGCGATGTGGTATTCCGTAGGTAAGTTTTCACCCCTGACTGTTGCTGGGTAAGCATGGCTTCAGGGAGCTCCTTACTCAGGAATCTCCTTGCTCAGGAATCTCCTTACTTAGAGATCCACTTGTTCAAGAATCTATCTACTGAGACCTTTTGCGAATGATAGGCTTCGACCAAGACTCGTCGTGCTCCTCATGTTCGGAGGCATGGCTCTGCTTTCGGGCTAATTGAGGCTTCTCCACACCACCAGCTTTATGGGGACGTTCTGGATCTCGTTGAGGCCTCCGTTTGCGAATCTTAGTCCCGCTGCTCACCTGACGAATCAGAGTGGCTCCTCGGATAGTTAATCCGGATCCGTGTCGATATACCTGAAGATCACAGAAGTAACCTACGGCTTTTGCATCTATGTTGCCGTTGAGTTGCAATTTGAAAGACTGCGGCTTAGTCTCCCCTTTTTTAGGAGCTTGACGAATTTTGACGATGGTGACATTCTTCTCCTGATTTTGAAAGATAATCTCACCCCGAATTGAAAAATAATCGGATTCCGGTTCTGGAGTATCCTCAGGGGGTGGCGTTTTCCCCATCTCTTCCGGTGCCCAGACCCCCATAATCTGCACGTGGAGTTGATCCTGCTGGCGTGTTCGAGGGTAGACCACCCACAGATAAGGGGACTCGGACTGTAGCTTCTTACTGACTAGATTCATGATCCGCCCTAGCAAAACAGCATCGAGCTGAGTGCCATCTGCTGTGTGCAGGATCCCTTTCGTAAATTGCTCCTCTGAGGGGACGTAATGCCCTTTAACCAGACCGATAGCCCGGTACTGTAATTCTTCTGTAGGAGGGGAAATGGGGTGGTGATACTGATTTGAATCTGGATCAGAGTCGGGTTCAATCGGAATGTAAGGAGTTGGCTTAATCGCTGGTAGAGGAGTGTGCTTGATGGGTGGCGCTGGTGGTGAGTCCGACCGCTGATGAGGGACACGCGGCGGGGAAATGCGCGACGAACGACGGGTGGGACGGGGCTCCGGTGGGGGTGGAGTCGGTCGTTGCGGACGAATAGGAGGCGTAGGATCAGGTAACATCACGGAGATTCCGTCAGACGATGAGAAGAGGGCGGACAATCAGAAAAGAGAGGGCGAGGATGGGAACATCCACTAGTGTCAGGAGCGAGTTCAGGTAGGATCCTAGACACCCAACTCGGGGTGCTGCTCCAGATAAGAGAGAACGGTACCCAAATCTTTATCACCTCGCCCCGAACAGTTAATCACAACCGTCTGGTCAGCGGTCAGTTGAGGTGCCAACTGCTCAAGGTATGCAAAGGCATGAGCTGTTTCCAAGGCTGGGATGATGCCTTCCAATTGGGAAACTCGCAATAGCGCCCGCATCGCTTCGTGATCTGTCACACCATAGTACTCAGCGCGACCACTATCCTTGAGATAGCTGTGCTCGGGACCAACACCGGGGTAATCTAAACCGGCACTGATGGAATGTGCCTCCAGGACTTGACCGTCATCATCTTGCAGCACATAGCTCATGGCACCGTGCAAGACCCCAACTTTGCCCTGGGTGAGGGTGGCGGCATGTCGAGGAGTATGAATCCCTTCACCTGCTGCTTCAATCCCAATGAGACGGACGGATGGATCCTGAACAAATTCATTGAATAGGCCGAGAGCATTGGATCCTCCACCTACGCAGGCCAGTAAAACATCAGGTAGATCATTCCACTGTTCGGTGCATTGCTGCCGTGTTTCCTGACCAATAACATCGTGAAAGGCTCTTACCATCATGGGATAAGGGTGAGGTCCAGCTACAGTACCAATAACGTAGTGGGTCGTTTCGACGTTGGTTACCCAATCACGGATTGCCTCCGATAGAGCATCTTTGAGAGTCTTGGTCCCTGAGTCGACACTACGAACTTCAGCACCTAATAGCTGCATTCGTTTAACGTTAGGGGCCTGACGTTGGATGTCCTGGGCACCCATGTAGACGATGCATTCCAATCCAAATCGAGCGCACACAGTCGCTGTTGCCACACCGTGTTGACCTGCTCCCGTCTCGGCAATGATGCGTGGCTTACCCATCCGAACAGCTAACAGTGCTTGACCTAGGGCATTGTTGATCTTGTGAGCCCCCGTGTGGTTGAGGTCTTCGCGCTTGAGGTATATCTGGGGACCTTGGTAGTGCTCTGTCAGCCGTTGCGCAAAGTACAGCGGACTAGGACGCCCGACATAATTTCTCAGCAGTTGTGCGAACTCAAGTCGAAAACCCGGATCCTGCCAGGCTTGATGGAAAGCTGCTTCCAACTCAGTGAGAGCCCCCATTAAGGTTTCGGGGACGTACTTACCGCCAAAAAGGCCAAAACGACCTTGAGGATCCGGACGAATAGGATCCAGTGTAGTGGGAGTCTGGGGGGCGAGAGGCGTCTGGGTCACAGGTTAGCTCTGAACTCAATACGATGAACAAAAGGCATCACGTAGGCGCATTCTGTCACGACCACGAGGTAATTATGGTCATGATAAAGGACCTAGCTTAATCCGTGCGAGGACTAGTAGTCTAACCTATGCAGCCGTGTGATCAGCGATACCTAGTATCTGGGATTCCTACCCACTATAGAAGGAGATTTCCAGTTTCTCGGCCAGGCTTAATATTAAGCCAGGGATCCGACTCGACCAAGGCCCATCCTTTGGGAGAGTCTAAGATCTAGTACAGACCATGAGTAAAATTTGAGCGGCTCAGCCCACAGTTCAGTGATTGAAAATTTGCAGGGTAGAGATCGGGCAGTTTTCGGGCAGCTATCCCCTCAAGCCAGAGCAACTGCCAACAGGAAGGGGACACCCCCCTTCATCAGCGACGCACTCTAAAATCAATCGTGTTGGGTCGCCCTGGAATCGCCAACTGAGTCACCACAGGATCCGTCTGTGCCACCACTTGCCCCCGCCGGATTACATACCGACACACTGATCGGAGTCTCACGGCTTCTACTGGATCCTGCACTGGTAACACCACCATATCGGCAAAACAACCCGGTGATAGGCCATACCCCTCTAACCCCAGGATCCGAGCTGCTTGTGTGGTTACGGCTTCAAAACACTGGGCCATCCCCTCTAAGCTGGTCAACTGAGCCACATGTAACCCCATATGAGCAACATCTAATAGGTGTCCACTGCCCAAGGGATACCACGGATCCATCACACAGTCTTGACCAAAGGCCACTGTAATCCCCGCAGCCATCAACTCCGGAACTCGCGTCATCCCTCGTCGCTTTGGATAGGTATCATGTCGCCCTTGCAACACAATATTGATTAGTGGGTTCGCCACTACTTGCACATCCGCTTCTCGCATCAAGGGAATTAATTTACTGACATAGTAGTTATCCATCGAGTGCATTGAGGTCAAGTGGGAGCCAGTTACCCGCCCCTGCAAGCCTAACCGTTGGGTCTCATAAGCTAACGTTTCCACATGCCGCGACAAGGGATCATCCGTTTCATCACAATGCATATCTACCTGTAGCCCCCGCTCCGCTGCCAACTCGCACAGCACCTTAATGGAGTGATCCCCCTCCTGGCGCGTCCGTTCAAAATGAGGGATCCCTCCCACAACATTGACTCCCTTGTCTAACGCTTGCGGCAACAACTGGGCTGTCTGAGGCGCTCGCAAGTAACCATCCTGAGGAAACGCCACTAACTGCAAATCGAGATAGGGCTTAACTCGTCGCTGGACTTCTAATAACGCCTCCACCGCCAGTAACCGAGGATCCCCCACATCGACATGAGATCGAATCGCCTGCACCCCGCGCGCGATCGCCCAGTCACAGTAGGTCAAGGCCCGTTCAACTACCGCTTCTTGCGTTAACTCCGGCTTCAACTCGCCCCACAGTTGGATCCCTTCCAGGAGTGTCCCCGATTCATTACAGCGAGGGATTCCATAAGACAAGGTCGAATCCATATGAAAGTGAGCATCCACAAACGGCGGACTGACCAACAACCCCTCAACATCTAGGATCCGGTGGGCTTCCCCTTCTAGCTGCCGTTCCACCGCGACAATCCGTCCATCTGCCACACCTAGATCCCATAGCCCTTCCGCCGGTGCGTGAGCCGGAGGCAATTGCGACCGCCGAACGATGAGATCGAACATAATTAGACCTATGACTTAGCGACTGACTTAGCGACTGACTCAATGACAGGGTCAGGTGCACTTTAAGTAACAATGGACCAGTGACATGAGCCGGTAACAACAAGCCGGTAATAATAAACCGGAGGCCATGGGGCGCCCTTCAACAGGATCCAGGCTAGGCCCGTGCAGAGACTGACTCGTAGGCATTGACTAGTCGTTGCGGATCGAGGACAAAGTAAGTTGTTGCTTCCTCATCATCCACCATACCGCTAATAAATTGAGCCTCTCCCAATGCCCCCGATACTGTTAATGGACGGAAGACTTCGATAGGGAAGCGACGTAAGGCCGGTTGGGAGTCGATAAGGATCCCTAGCAACTTCGAGCTCGCCTCAATCACGATCACAAACTGCTCTTCCGGGTTCGCGACTCTGATTGGGCTGTCAGGAAAAATTAAATGGGCAATGTTAACAACCTGCAGGTCTCGGTCATCAAGTGTGGTGTAGGATCCTGCAGAAGCCATTTGTGTCAACCCTAATCGTGTTAATGGCAACACCTTATAGAGTTGTTCAAACGTAATGCCAAACTGAGCATCCTGCAATCGAAAAACCAATAATTGCTTGGTCTCGCGAACTTGTGATGCCTTCGTTTTTCGCTCAATCCGTTGCTGAAATAGTCGCATATCTGAGGCCTCCTCAATCGAAACATCACTTACTCAGGGACTAGTTTTTCCGTTAGGGTGTCAGGATCCGAGTTGTTGGTTGCTGATTGACCAATTGCTTGATCTGATGGATGAGTTCCCGCTCTTTGCAGGGCTTGGTGAAATAGGCAGATGCCCCCAGGTTGAGAGCTAATTGTCGGTGTTTATCCCCTGTTCTTGAGGTCAACATAATCACCGGTACCCCCTTATGAGCCTGGTCCTTTTTAATCTGGGCTAAAAAGCCGTACCCATCCAGACGCGGCATCTCAACATCACACACCACGGCATCCACGTTCAGACCACCCCGAATCTTATCAAGGGCATCCTGGCCATCCCGAGCCTCCTCGGGGCGATAACCAGCTTTTTCCAAGGTTAAGGTCAGAAATCGGCGCACATTAATAGAATCGTCCACCACCAACACGGTCATCTTATCTTTACCGTGCAATGCGGCTTGGCCATCACTCCTTTGAACAGCCTGCTTGGCACCGTGAGCCATCCAGTCGAATAGATCTGGCACGTTCACAATTGGCAGCACCTGACCATCCCCCAAAATGGTGGTTCCACCGAAGCCGGCAGGCATAGGAAAGGGTCCTTCAATCTGGCGGATTGCCACCTCACGCTCACCCCAACACCGCTGGATCGGCACACACGCAAGGTCATCCCCCTGAGACAGGATCAAGAGGCCTGGGACTGACATGATGGGCGTATCTTCAATTTCAGTTGGACGGGTTGGACAGTTAAACTGTAGCCAGGCGTTCAGATCAACCTTGGGCACCATGTAGCCTTCCCACTCGTAGATTTTGCGGTTCGCTACCGTGATGAATGGATCCATCTCAGTGACCAACACCATCTGTTCAATCGTGTCAGCCGGGAAGGCCATCAACATACCGTTATCGCCCTCCACCATCAGGATCCTGAGGACTGAGAGCGTAAAGGGCACACTCAAGGTGAACGTGGTTCCCTGACCGGGCTCTGTGTCGAGGGTAATGGTTCCGCCGACCTCTTCAATATTGGTCTTGACTACATCCATCCCCACACCTCGTCCTGATAGTGTGGTAACTGTCTCCGCTGTACTAAAGCCCGGTTCAAACAAGAGCTCCGTTAATTCTTTCTGCGACGCCCCATCTAACATGGTTGAATCCACGCCTATTCGACGTGCTTTAGACCGAATCTTCTCGAAGTCAATGCCACCACCGTCATCTCGAATTGCAATTAGGGTTTGATTCCCGCGATAGCCCGCTCGGATTTCAATCAGACCTTTCTCCGGTTTGTTCCGTCGGAGCCGTGTGTCTAGATCCTCGATCCCATGATCGAAAGCATTACGTAACAGGTGCATCAACGGATCCGATAACTTCTCCAAAATGGTCTGATCAATGAGTGTGCCCCCACCGTATACCTTCAGATCCACCTGTTTGTTGAACTGAAGAGATAAATCTCGAATGGCTCGTGGAAACCGCCCAACTAACTCGTTCAAAGGACGCATGCGCGATTGGGTGACAGCTGTCTGCATCCGCTTGGTGACACGATTGAACTCAAAGGTGGTCTGCTCGGCATCGTGGAGCAGTAGATCCATGTCGCCGGTCACCTCCTGTAACCAGACAATTGTTTCCATCACCTGTTGCCAGATGGGATGAAGTTCGTTGTAGGTGTCTAGCTCCAGGATGTCGAAACCTTCCGGGCGTAAATGACTGAGGTCTAATACCGGGTGCGAGTACTGGCCCATTGCTTGAGTCGCAACTTGGTCGTAGGCATTCCGCAATTGAACGTTAGAGTGCTCTAGTTCTAAAACTCGCTGTACCAATACGTTCATCAAGTTCCGCAATCGGCTCAGACGGAGGTTCAACCCGTTACACCCGATGGTCAATTCACCACACAAGTTATCCAAATCCCCCAGTCGTTTCACAGGGACTCGGATAGTAGCAGCATCACTGGTCTCAGGGCGAGCTGAGGATCCTGTTTTTGCAGATGCGAGGGTGTCGGTGGGGTTGAAGGCTGTGGGGACCGGATCCGTTAGCGTTGGCTCTAGGGGCACAATCAAGCTATCCGCTGCCGCCTCAACCAACAATCCTGTATTACCTGCCTGACTATCGTCTACCGGAATCGCATCTAACGGGCTGACATCCAATTGAGGGAGTGATAGCTCGGCGTCAGGTTCACCCTCTGAAATTGGTACATCATCCAGCCGACTTAAATCTAAGCTGGCCAGAGAAAATGGATCAGCGCTCTCACTCTCAGAGTCAGGAGTTGCGGAGTCAATGGGTTCAAAGATGGAGTCTAGACCACTGAGATCCAAGTCAGCTAAGGTTTCTTCCGGTTCATCCTCTGGGAACTCTAGAGTAGAGAGATCAAGTTGATCAAGGGATCCAGCTAAAGGCGTTGAAGGAACTGATGAAGAATCTGATGAGTCTAGCTGCAGTTCAGTGTCCACCAGGCTAGCTTGATCAATCATGACCAAGGCTTGAGCATTTCGCCATTGTCGTAGCGCTTGTTCTGCAATCTCATTCAAACGGTGGGGTTCTAGTTCAAGACGAGTTGAGATAGACTGACAGAGGCTAGAGAAGTTGCTCAACTGCAACATATCGCCGAGACCAGACAACTCCTCAGCGAGCAGAGACAGTTCCGTATCCAGGCAAGGACGGTCCGGATGATCGAGAACCCCTTCTAACCGTTTCAAACACCCTTCTACTTCACTCTCAAATAAAATCACAGAAATGTCTTGACCACTATCTTGAGCCAAGAGTTCCTGTTCATCATTTGAGTCGAGCTCCCCAACCTGTTCTCGCAGTTGATCGAAAACAGAGCTGATTTGCTCCTGGACCCATTCAGGGTCGATGCTGGCTTGTTGACGGCTAAGCTCAGCGATCTGGTTCATGCAGTCGACAGACGAGAGCAGCAAGCTAACTGTTTCCGGAGCAACTCGGGGACGGCGGGCTTTGAGAACTTTGAAAATATCTTCAAGGTGGTGCGCCACATCACTCAGCTCGGAATACCTCATCATAGCGGCTCCTCCTTTGACCGAGTGAGCAGCTCGAAGAGAGGCATCCAATTTCACGGGTTCAATAACGCCTTCATCTACTTCTAACAGGATAGTTTCGATACTAGACAGCAGCTCTTGCGCTTCATCCAAGAACTTGAGCCGCGTTTGCTGTTCCCGGTCGCTGATTGGAGTACTCATAGGTTCTAGGGGGATAAGTGAGCCAGCCGTCCAGCTCATTATAGAAAAAGTCGTCCAGATTGCCTCCAGGATCCTAAGGATCCATCTGCACCCGTGGGGATCCTCTCTACCCCTGCCACGAATCTAGACCATGGGAGTTACTGCTGCTGGAGCTCTAGTCATAGGATAGAGATACACGGCGATACAGTTCGAGCGACTGATTCGAGCGACTGATTCGACCCACTGATTCGACCCACTGAGTTGAAAGGATCCTTATGACTGCCCTAACCCCCGTTCAATCCCTCACTGACTATTGGCAGTGGCAAGGCCACACAATCCGGTATCAACAGGCTGGAGACCAGGGTCCAGCCCTACTGCTTGTGCATGGGTTTGGCGGATCTTCCGATCATTGGCGCAAGACCTTGCCGGAGTTAGGTCGGGTCTGTCGAGTGTATGCCATCGATCTAATTGGATTTGGTTTATCGGATAAGCCGCAGCCTGGTGTCGGAATTCAGTACACCTTTGAAACCTGGGCAACGCAACTCAATGACTTCTGTCGTGATGTGATTCAAACACCGGCTTATCTGGTAGGTAACTCCATCGGGTGCATTGCCGCACTCCAAGCTACAGTGCAGGATCCCTCGCAAGTACAAGGCGTCATCATCCTCAATTGTTCTCTGCGGATGTTGCAAGAGCGCAAGCGTCACCTAGTCCCCTGGCATCAACGTCTCTCCACCCCCGTGATCCAGTCCTTGCTAGGTAATCGGGTGGTGGGTCATTTCTTTTTCCGCCAGCTCGCCCAAGCAAAGGTGTTGCGCAACATTTTGCGAGAGGCCTATGGCCATAAACCTGCTGTCACCGATGAACTGATAGAACTGCTGCTCAGACCGGCCCAGGATCCTGGGGCTGCCGATGTTTTCCTGTCCTTTGTGCGCTATTCTCAAGGTCCTTTAGCCGAAGACCTCTTACCGCAGGTGACATGTCCAGTATGGATAGGGTGGGGCGTAGAGGATCCTTGGGAACCCATTGAGCTCGGACGACAACTGGCTGAGTTTCCTGCCGTTAAAGCCTTCATACCCATTGAAGGAGCAGGGCATTGTCCCCAAGACGAACTCCCAGAGTCGGTTAATACACTGATTTGGGACTGTATGCTAGAGGATTCGTTGGTGGAGCACCCAAGCAGTGCCATCAGCTAGCGACATCGAGTAGGAACTCCTACAACTGAAAGTTCGACCGCTGTAGACCTACTGCATCAGGAGGCAACATCGTGGTACAAACCTGGACCTGGCACACTCAAGGCGATAATCGATGGCTCCACTGTGATTTGCTAGCAGACTGGCCTCACATGTTTGGCACGCGCCAAAGCTATCCGGCCAAACCCCACCAACTCTCAGCCACCTTAGACTGGCCTGGCGACCAAGCCCACTGGGCCCACCAAGTTCATGGCCATGAGCTCGCGTGGACTGAGTCTAATCACGTGTCACCTAGCACGAATAGCCGAACTCAGGCTGATGCCATTGCCACCCGACACCCAACTCATTCTGTTTGGGTCAGTACAGCTGATTGTGTCCCAGCGCTAGTGGCAACCTCTCACCCCTCGGATCCAGTCATTGCAGCGGTTCATGCTGGATGGCGAGGCACAGCAGCGAAGATCCTGCCCAGGGTGATTGAAACTTGGGCCAGCCAGGGGATCCCGGTCACAACCATCAAGGTAGCCTTAGGACCCGCCATTTCTGGGCCTGTCTATCAAGTCTCTGAGGATGTGGCCACCGCACTGCTACATACGCTACCTCAGGATCCGAGAGTGCATCAGACTGTCATGCAGTCCGATCCTGAAGCGGGTCGAGTTCGAATAGATATTCGGCGGGTTAACGTAGCTCAGTTGCGACAGTTAGGGATCCTGGAGGCCCACATTAGCGTCTGTCCCCATTGCACCTGGAGTGAGCCCGAGCAGTTTTTTTCATATCGTCGGGATCGCTCCACTCGCTCAGCTGATGGACACGCTCAAGTCCAGTGGTCTGGGATTGCCCTCCCTCAGGCTCTACCCTCGGATGCCGCTGGCCATGAAGAAATTAGCTTCAGCACTTTGGCGTAGACTTATCCACTGGGCATAATGGAGTCCGTAGCATTAGGACCAAATTCATGACAGTTCGAGGATTGACTCATGTGCTGCTGAGCGTCGGGATCCTACTGGGCGCGGGGCCAGGTGCCGCTCAAGAGACAACCGAGGCATCTAGTGCAACAGCACCCTCAAGCGATAATGATGCCACGATTTCTAGACCCGCCAGTGCTGCTGCTCGTCAGACCACTGAGGAAACTGTATCAGGACCTGATGCTGTGGATCCGTTAATTGAATGGCATATTCAAAGGAATCTCTGTCCTGGTCATTGGAGTGTGGCTGAGTTCAAACTGATTTTTCCTGCCATGTCCGAGGACCTGGTTGAGCAAGTCTGTTAGTGATAAGCTGTCCCGAATTGTCAGCTAACCGTAGGTAGCAACTGATTATGGTCTCCACAACGATACCCCATTCTTCCAGCCCGGATCCTTCAAATCCAGATCCTTCAAATCCAGATCCTTCGAACTCAAATCCTTCGAGCTCAGATCCTTTAAATCTGGGTTCTTCAAATTCAGGGTCTACAAACCTAGGGTCTTCAGATCCAGAAGGATCCTGTTCTCTGATGACCGACTTCAAGGTAACGCTCGCGCCCCTATCCGTTGAGAAAGCATACACTCTGGCCTCTCATGCGGGGAGTGGGGCGGTGGTCCTGATGAGTGGAACTGTACGGGATCAAACGGGTGGACGGCCCGTTGACTTTTTGGAGTATCAAGCCTACGAACCCATGGCCCTCAAAGTGTTTCAATCGATTGCAGACACTATTCAAACCCAATGGTCCACGGTCAAGTCTGTGGTGATTCACCATCGAGTGGGAAAGCTAGCCATTAATGAAATTAGTGTTATCGTCGCTGTTGGTATGCCTCATCGGGCTGAAGCGTTTAGGGCCTGTCAGTACAGCATAGATACCCTCAAGCACACGGCCCCAATCTGGAAGAAAGAACATTGGCAAGACGGATCCAGTGAGTGGGTAAGTATAGGATCCTGCGAGCATCCCTGATGTGGGTTGGGCCTCTAAGCTGGTCCGCTTCTGCGATTAAGTTAAAGTCTTGTCCACTCAAGTCGGTTGCCTATGTACTTAGGATCCTGGACTAGAGTGGGGACTTCAAGGCCACCGGAGGACCAGCTCGATTTAGATGTCTAGGTTGAGACTTAGGTTAGCTGAGCTCGACGACTAACTAACTCTTCAGGGGAAATGCGGCCAAAGGCAACAGCATGGTTAGCTAAGGTATGAATCACGCCCTCGTGGAGCATTTCACTGGTGAAGCGCCACCCCCAGTTATTTGAGGCTGTCCCCGGAAAGTTCATCCGGGAATCTTCACCCAGTCCCATCACATCCTGCAGTGGGATAATAGCCAACTCAGCAATAGATCCAAAGGCTAAGCGAATCATGTCCCAATGGATCCCTTCGGAGCCCATCGCCCCGATATAACGTTTAACCAAATCGCGAGACCACTCAGGCATTTGGTCACTGTAGAACCAGCCTACGGTGGTGTTGTTGTCGTGGGTACCTGTGTAGACCACACAGTTTTGGTGATACTGATGAGGAATATAAGGGTTATTTGGATCCCCGCCAAAGGCAAACTGCAGAATCTTCATGCCAGGGTAACCACACTGGTTACGTAGGTCTAAAACTTCAGGAGTAATATCACCCAGGTCTTCCGCCACAACCGGAATCTCGCCGAGGGACTCTTTCAACGCGTCAAAGAAATCCATACCAGGGCCAGGTTTCCAGGATCCGTCCTTAGCCGTTCCAGCACCATAGGGGACAGCCCAGTAACTTTCAAATCCGCGAAAATGATCAATTCGGACACAATCTACTAGAGATAAAGTAGCCTTCATCCGGCTGATCCACCAGCTGTAGCCCTGATTTTTCAAGGCTTGCCAATCGTAGAGAGGGTTTCCCCAGAGCTGCCCATCATCACTGAAGGCATCGGGAGGCACACCTGCAACTAAGAGCGGTTTACCATCAGGTTCTAGAAGGAAAATCGACCGATTCGCCCAAGCATCAGCACTGTTGTAGGCAACGTAGATGGGTAAGTCACCCATGAGCTTGATGCCAAACCGTTTAGCGTAATCCTTAACTCGCTGCCATTGCTGAAAGAATAGGTATTGGTAAAACTGCTGTTTCTGAATCGCAGCGGCATGGTCTGCTTCAGCCTGTTGTAGGGCGTCTGGATCTCGATTAGCTAAAGCTGTGTCCCAGGTAACCCACTCCCGATCCTGATGAATTTCCTTCAAGGCCATGAACAGGGCATAATCGCGGAGCCAATAACGTTCGGATTCACAAAAGGTATTGAAATCTTGCTGTTGTCCCTCAGAGGCTTTCGCTTGAAAGGTATTCCAGGCTTGATCAAGTAGTGCCATTTTGAAGGGGACTACAGCATCATAATTCACTTGCCCCACAAAGGTACGAGTAATCTCTGCCCACTGAGGGAGAGCTTCCCAGCATCCAGGCGCTAACCACCCCTGTTGAACTAGCAAATCAGGACTGACGAGCAAGGGATTCCCGGCAAAAGCCGAGTAACACATGTAGGGTGAATTGCCGTACCCCGTCGGCCCCAGTGGCAACACCTGCCAGAGCTGCTGCCCACTCTTGACCAAAAAGTCAATGAACTCGTAACACCGAGGTCCCAAATCTCCAATCCCGTAGGGGCCAGGCAGTGATGTGGGGTGCAACAGGATCCCACTCATCCGTCCGAATAGCATTTACTCACCTCCAGCGTTAGCCAACAGCAGTGCGTCTGATTAACGGTTATATCAAGTCGAGCTTGTTCAGGCATTTCTTTCCCTTTTCTTCTGTTTTGTCGCGTGTATGATTAACCTTCAAATAAGATGAGGCTCCATCGACAGCCAGATTTTCATACTTTCTCAAGATGAGTTGGCGCTTGGTTTGCCTGGGTCACTTAGGTGCTGTCGGACAACAAGGAAATGACAAGACACGAAAGGACAGGTTAGGGAAGGACTAAGTTGCCTCAGGATCCTGCTCTACATCCTGGCTGAGGTGCTTCACAACCTGTTGACAGTCAGGAATCGATGCTCGCTGTTGCATAGCCTTAACGATAGCCGTGTAAGCCTCTGCTTGTTGCTGCAATAGTTCAGCTGCTTCGAGTGAAAATTGGGCGGCTAACTGCTCAACCTTCAGAACAGACCCAGATTGTTTCCGCAATAACGATAACCACTGGTTCAACTGCCGGCGGTCATCTTCATCTCCGATGCTATCCCCAGCATAATTAGCTTCAGCAACGCCTCCAGCCATCCAAAAAACCCCATAGCGCTCCAAATCAGACTGTTTAATCTGTTGACGTCTGAACCACTGTTCCAAAGGAGTCGTATCGAGTTGCACTCCCCCATAGCCAGGATATCCCTTCAAAAAAGCTTGCCACGGATCCAAGACATAATCGACCACCGGAATCCCTAAGGTCAAGGCAGCCAGGAGGTGACCGGCTTCGTGATGAAGGATCCGGTTACGATACTCAGCAGAGCGATAGGCCACGAGAGCATTGAGCAAACTAGAGATACGGCCTTGAAATCCCACTTGGTCAACAGCGAGTAGAGCAATAGCGGTAATTCCCAACGTTGCTAATCGAGTGTCGATGGCTGTGGCTAAGACAACGGTAAAGATAATGAGAGCGGCTCGGGTGATCCCAGTGTCTGACATAGTCGTTCTGTGATAGCAGTTCTGTGATAGCAGTTCTGTGAAAAGCGCTGTATTCTAGTTTCACTGTAATCGGAATGAGTCACGTTGTCTCAGTTCTGGCAGGAGGAGAAGATGAGGCTGATCAGGATCCTAAACTGATCTGGAGGTGTCACTCTTATTCAAAATCGTAGCTAAACTGCTTATTTCAATCTCAGTCATTCATACTTTGGATGATTCAATACTCTTCAAGAGAAAGATGCTCAACAGCATCGTAGCCAAGACCTCTACGGACCACAGTCGGTTCGACTCCAGTCATATCCACCACGGTTGAAACTTCAGAGCGGAAGGGTTGATCATCATCCAGAATAATATCCACCTGTTTTTCGAATTGTTCAATGTCTGCGGCTGAGAGTTCGAGCGAAGTGACGGGTTCTCCTTCCAGCTTGGCGGAGGTCGACACTAGAGGTTGATCGAGTTCCTTAAGGAGAGCTTGACAGATAGGATGGTTGGGTACTCGGATGCCTGTAGTCTTGCGTTTGGGGGACTGCACTAGCTTGGGAACCAGTTTGGTTGCAGGGAGAAGAAAGGTGTACGGGCCTGGGATCAGATGACGCATTAACCGATAAGCGGTGTCACTGACCTGGGCATAGGAGGCAATATTCGAGAGTGATGAGCATAAAAAGGTGAGGGGTTTATCGTTAGATAAACGTTTCAACTGGCGAACCCGTTCAACAGCTTGCTTATTGGAAACATCGCACCCTATGGCATACACCGTGTCAGTGGGATAAAGCATGATGGATCCTTGACGCAGCTGTTCAACAATTTTGCTGATTTGATGAGGCTGCGGGTGAGCGGGGTTCAGTCGGTAAATCGTCGCCATTATTCAGGATCCTTGTGTTTCTTAGATCCTATCAGGTTCGCTTTCCAAGCCATGTTCACTAAGCGCTTCTTAACGTCTTACTTGTAGATTAATCTTACTTGTGGGATTAAATGAACTGCCAGTAAATGATAGAGGCCAACGAATGAGTGGAAGCCCCAGCTCAGGTAGCAAGTCTCCTGTCATGATCTGAAGTTGGGTGCTAGTACTGAAATTGATTAGAGAACTCTCAGTTGGATCTCGTCAGTTTCTCTAATTCTAGGATGGGGGGACCTGTATCATCAAAATAGAGGTAGTCGTTTAATTTGCTGAGGTTGAAGCCATGTTGATTCTGACTCCTAAAGATGTTGAACAGTGTGGGGTCAAACGGCCAGGAGAGGGTGCCGTTCTGGGGTTCCGGTTCAAGCAGTGGGCGTTTACCTTTGAGAGCAGCCTGTACGCTACCCTAGATGAGGCTCTACGGACCTGCCGCGAGTGGCTGGATACCCCACAGGATGAGAAAGCAAATCCTGAGGAAATGCGGGTCATCTATGTTGCACCGGAGGGATGCCGTTTTGGAGTCGGCTCCCCATTGTACGAGGCGAAGTCCATGGATCAGACCCTGATAGCACTGTGCCAGGACATGCGGACGGAATCTGGGTTGGTGGGTGATCACCGATGGCGGTTGCGGACTTTTGAAAATAGCTTTGTTGGATCAGAGGCTGTAACCTGGATTGCGAATCGACTCCAGATCCGCCGGGAAGAGGCCGTTCGACTAGGACAGGAGTGTGTCCGTCGTGGCTATTTCACCCATGTGTTAAGTGAACAAGACTTCGCTGATGCAGAATACTTTTACCGCTTTACCGAAGACGGTTTACCAGAAGAACGGATCCTACCGCCTTCCTTGAAGATCGATTAGGATCCTGGGGTTCACAGGAACCTTAAACATTGTGTGCGCCAAGCGTGGTGGTCAAGTGTGATCGTCACATTCGGTAGAACACTCGAAACCAGTCTACAAACGCCGCAAGACCAATCTGGAGAGGTGTCACAGGTTTAAATCCAGTATCACGGGTTAGATCGTCAATATCAGCGTAGGTCTCCAAGACATCGCCTGGTTGCAAGGGTAAGAAAATCTTTTCAGCTGTCTTACCCAGCAATGATTCCAAAGTTTCAATGAAACTGAGAAGGCTAACAGGTTGATTGTTACCGATGTTGTAGAGTCTGTAGGGTGGTGCTGGAAGTTCAGCTGTTGGTGCATCTGGGGATTTGCGCCCTTCAGAGCGAGCTTGAGGTACTGCTTGGATAACACGACGGATCCCTTCAACAATATCATCAATGTAAGTGAAGTCCCGATACATTTGTCCATGATTGAAAACCTTGATGGGATCACCATTGCAAATGGCTCGGGTGAAGAGAAAGTAGGCCATATCAGGCCGTCCCCAAGGCCCATACACAGTGAAGAACCGCAAGCCTGTCATTGGAATTTGGTATAGGTGGCTGTAGGAATAGGCCATCAACTCGTTTGACTTTTTAGTTGCCGCGTAGAGACTAATGGGTCGATCAACACGGTCTTGAACAGAAAACGGAGTCTGGCGATTGGATCCGTAAACAGAACTCGAGGAGGCATAGACAAGATGTTGAACAGCATGATGACGGCACCCCTCCAAAACATTTAAAAACCCGACAATATTGCTGTCAACATAGGCGTAAGGATTGGACAACGAATAACGTACCCCAGCCTGAGCAGCAAGGTGAACAACGGTATCCGGCTGATGAACCTCGAAAAGCTGCTCCATCCCTTCTCGGCTGGCAATATCTAGAGTTTCAAAGTGGAATTGAGACCATTCATAAAGATACTGGAGTCGGGCCTGCTTGAGAGTGACATCATAGTAGTTATTGAGATTGTCCACCCCAATCACCCGCTCGCCTTGCTTAAGCAACCGCTGGCTAAGGTGAAATCCGATGAATCCTGCAGCACCAGTGATAAGGGTAGTGGTCATAAATCTTAGGTAGTAGGACTGAAACGAGGATAACGTTCCAGTTCCAGATTCCCAACCCTCATAGCCAGAGATCCACTCCATGCTGTAGTCCTGCTGTGCAGGGGATGCAATTATGTCCTGCGTAGAACACTCTTGGGCTGAGATGGAGACGATCCAACGGAGACAGACCCATGGGCCTATCGATAGGTCTACTGATAAAGCTTACCGATGAGAGTTGTCCAATAGGATCCCTTCCGCTGAGATAAACCTGCGCCGAACGATAAGATGATTACGTAAAGTTGGCTAAATCTTGATTGAATCTTGATTGAATGCTGATGATGTCCCCACCCAAACTAGAATAACGCAGATTAAAATTAAAAGTACCAGCAAGCAGAGTTCATCCACTCTGAGTATAAGCTAAGCTGCGGCATCAAGATGAACACATTAATTTTCCTAAAGCATTTCTGCTTTGGTCGAGTCATGGACGAGTGCTGGTCGAGATCCACTGGGATTAATCTGCCATTGAGTCAAACTGGGGCCGAACTGCACAAGCCTCTCGTCGATTTTCTAGTGAGATTGGGCTTAATTGAAAGTAAACTACTTAGCTCAGCGCTACCTACCACCATTCGAGTCGACCTCTACGAGCTAATTCTAATGGGTGGGTTACTCCTAGCAGGATCCATGAGCATCAGTGTTTGGTTGACAAGGCGAATGATTCGGTCTCAATCACGGCAAGCTCAACAGACACGATGGGATCCCTCACTGGACTACGGGCAGGCTAGGGGTTTAAACACAGACATTACAGATTTCAAACAAGCACTGCAGGCAACACAGACAAAGGATCAGTTATTTCGAGCTCTGTTTGAACAATCGATGTTGGGTATTGCTTTCAGCCGCATCGACCCAGATCTCCCTCGCCCCATCTATATCAATCAAAGATTATGTGACTTACTCGGCTATTCCGAAGCTGAACTTCTATCTATGACCTTTATTGATATTACCCATCCTGATGACTTAGCTATAAGCCAAGCTGCTCTTCAACAGTTACAGGATGGCTCCATTACCAGCTGCACACTTGAAGTACGATATACAACTCGTCAAGGATCCGTATTTTGGGGTGAAACAACTATTTCAATCTTGGAAAGTGTTCCAGGCTATAACCAGCTAAAGGTTGTCTTGATTACTGACATTAGTGCGAGGAAGGCGGCAGAGCAAGATCTGATGCAAGCCAAAGAAGTCGCTGAAGCAGCCACCCGTGCTAAAAGTGACTTTCTTACGATGATGAGCCATGAACTACGAACACCACTACATGCGATTATGGGAATGCTTCACCTGTTGCCTTATACCCACTCCCAAACTGATCAAATGACTCAAATAAAAATAGCTTTGACGAATGCAGAATCCTTACTCAGTTTAATTAATGATATACTAGACTATTCAAAAGTTGGTGCAGAAAGATTAGAACTAGAACAGGCAGATTTTAACATTATTTCACTGCTAGAAGAGAGTGCCCAGACTCTTGCTCCCGAAGCTCATCGTAAGGGTCTAGACCTTATTCTTGATTTAGTTGACGTTGAGGTTGCTATGGTTAAGGGAGATCCAAAGCGCCTACGTCAGATTGTGGTGAACCTTCTGGGAAATGCCATTAAGTTCACAGACGTGGGTGAGATTATCTTGCGATATAGTTTGAGACAGCTCAACCATGATTTTCTGTTTACAGGATCCGTAATTGATACAGGTATTGGGATCCCAGAAGCGCGTTTGTTTACATTGTTTGAACCGTTTACCCAAGTTGATGCCAGTACAGCTCGCAAGTATGGTGGAACAGGGCTAGGGTTAGCCATCACTCGAAAGCTATGTCAATTAATGGACGGATCCATTCAAGTTCAAAGTCAACTCGGACAGGGTAGTCGGTTTGATTTCACCCTACGGTTACCTAAGAGTGAACAATCAAACCAAACTCGGTCAGATCGACTCTGGTGTAAAGCAACAGTGTTAATCATTGAACCCCAGGCAACCCAACGAGAAGTCTTACAACAGCAATTGGTTCAATGGGGGGCTGATGTGACTGCTGTCATAGATTGTGATCAAGCAGTTGAACAGTGCCACTACCGACAGCTCGGACATTACCATCCTTTTAATGTTGTCTTACTTAACCTCAGTGACTTGGAGTCATTCAATCATCGTTTAAGGCAAAATCCGCAATGTGAATCTGCTCAACAGATTGTGATGACTTTATCAACTCGGGTGAGTTCACTTGGCCCAGTCAATACCGTCGAATCATTGATTGTCATTGCCAAACCTATATCACTTCTTGAGCTGTACGAGGCCCTTACCCAAGCAACCCAAGGTTTGACAACAGATCATGAAGAGAAGACAACTCTACTCGGTTTCACTAACCTGACCAGCCCCAAGTCTCCTCAAGACTGGCCACCCAGCACTCAACTACTTGTGGTGGAAGATAACCCGATCAACCAAATGGTTGCAGCTGCACTACTGGAAGCACTGGGGCTGACGGTCACTTTAGCGGATGAAGGAATGAGTGCACTACGACTGCTTGGAGGGGCTCAGGACCCGTACTCGTTAGTCTTGATGGACTGTCAGATGCCCCACTTGGATGGCTACGAAACCACTGAACTCATTCGTCAGGGGCAAGGTGGAAAGCGTCATCAACACATTCCTATTATCGCTATGACAGCAAGCGTGCTTCCAGAAGATATTGAAAAATGCTTCGAAGTTGGGATGAATGATTACCTAGCAAAGCCTATAGCCCTTGAGGCTCTAGCGGCCATACTCCGTAAATGGTTAACCCCATCTCACAATGAGTCAACAGGCTGAGTTCCTTGAAAGGAAGAATTAAGCTGAGGTAACCATAGTGTAAACGTAGTCCAACTATCATGGCTTGTCACTCGCAGCTCACCTTCCAAAGACTGTACCAATTTCTGAGCTAGATACAGCCCCAAACCAGAACCGCCTCGCTTTGCCAGCTCTCCTGTCGTGACTCGATAAAAGCGTTCAAACAAGTGAGGGAGAGCATTAGCAGGAATAGTAGCCGTATTACCAATTTCAAAGGTAACGCCTGCCTCGCTTTGAGCCACACGGACTTGAATCTGGCCGTCAGGTTGAGTGTATTTACATGCATTGCTAAGTAATTCTTGCAGGATCCTGAAGAGCAGATTGGGATCCGTTTGCAGGATAATAACTCGTTCTGGGAAATCAAGGGACAGAGAGAGATCTGCCGTTGCCGCGGCAGGATAAAAGGATTCGACTAAAGCTAAGACCCAAGGACCTAGGTTAATCACTTCAGCCCCAGTAAGAGGGTGCCCTGCTGATAACCGCTTCAAGGTTAAGGTTGAATCAATTAACTTTAGCTCACTCTCACAAGTATCAATAGCAATCTGAATGTAATGGTTGCGTTTATCAGTGGAGGCGGCTAGTTTACTCATGCGCAGAGCAGAGAGAATTGTAGCAACAGGTGTCCGAATTTCATGGATCATCCGTGTCAAGTCTTCATCATAAAGTGTAAGGAAACTGGGCTTAGGATCCTGTAAGTCCCTAGCTTCCCGGACAACGACAATCCGCTCAGTAACCTGATCGCAGAGTCTGACTTCTTTAGCTTGGAGATAAATGGGAATGTAGCGTCCATCCTTACTGCAGCCAAAGGTATAGTAAGGATCCTCACAGTGAGTTTCCATTTTGTGACGGACAAAGGCCTGCCAATCGTCAGGAATAAAGTCCAGAGGGTGGCGACCAATGATGTCACCAGGAGTGAAATTGAAGCGGTTACAAAACTCAGGATTAACGCTAGTGATGATTCCTTGACTGTGGGTTAATATAGCAAGGCCATTAGTCATATATTCACCTCTTCTCTGTCACTATTTAGTTGGTGTCTTTTCAGGGCAATCTAATAGTGCAGTCTTTAGCTCTACGTAACATCCTCCAGATAGGCTAGCCAAGTTTGCTAGCGCACTCTGACGGTCGGACTATCCATTGGTAAAGCCAGAAAAGCTGAAATTACATCCAGGCTGAAGTTACATCCAGGCTGAAATTAACATTTAGGCTAAATTAGCCAACTCACCGAGATCAAGTCCCGCTGACAGTAACTACAGTTAAATAACGACAGGATCCTTAACGCTAGATCCTGCCGATAAAGTATCTAAAAGCTCTAGATTGAAGACCAAGTCCTTGGTGATTTCAATACTTAAGCATTGTCCTAGGCTAGCTGATGGGTGTGTAGCTGCACTGGGGGAGAGACGTGTATTCAGCAATGCCAATCTTGACCGGCTCAACCTTCCAGATATCCCGGCAGTAATCCCGAATGGAGCGATCTGAGGAGAATTTACCCATCCGTGCAATATTCAAAAGAGCCATATGAGACCACGTATCATGATCCTTAAAGGCTTGATCCACCTTATCTTGGCCGTCAATGTAGGACTGATAATCTGCGAATAGCATGAACGGATCCGTCGTCATCAAAGCATCCAACAGCGGTCTGAAGAGCTCCTTATCCCCATTGGAGAATTCACCTGAGGCAATGCGTTCAATCACGGCTTGTAATTGAGGGTTGGAGTCGTAGTACGGACGAGGAGAATAGCCCTTAGCCTTCATCTCATAGACTTGAGGAGCTGTAAGCCCGAAGAGGAAGAAGTTTTCATCCCCAACCTCTTGACGGATTTCTACATTCGCGCCGTCCAAAGTCCCAATCGTCAGAGCCCCATTGAGAGCAAACTTCATATTGCCGGTACCAGAGGCTTCTTTACCTGCTGTTGAAATTTGTTCAGACAAATCAGCTGCTGGGTAAACGTGCTGAGCCAACTTAACGTTGTAGTTCCGTAAGAAAGCAACCTTTAACCGACCGCGCACTGCTGGATCATTATTAACAATATCCGCGATGCCATTGATCAATCGAATGATCAACTTAGCCATGAAGTAGCCTGGTGCTGCTTTACCGCCGAAAATAAACGTCCGAGGTTCAATGTCTACATTGGGATTGGTCTTAATCCGGTCGTATAACGTCAGGATGTGCAAGGCCTTAAGGTGTTGACGCTTATACTCATGGATCCGTTTCACCAAGATGTCATAGATTGACTGAGGATCAGCCACCACACCACAATTTTGTTGAATATAGTGGGCCAGATCCTGTTTATTGGCTTGCTTAACCTGCCACCACTCTTGCCGGAAACTGGCATCAGACACCAGTGCTTCTAGATTACTCAGTTGGTCTAAGTGCTTGATCCAGCCCGTACCAATCGTGCGATTGAAGAGTTTAGTCTGCTCTGGATTGCTCAACACCATAAAGCGGCGAGGAGTAACCCCGTTGGTCTTGTTACTAAACTTCTCAGGATACATTTCGTAGAAGTCGCGTAACACATCCTCCTTTAACAACTCCGTGTGTAAAGCTGCCACACCGTTAATGGCATAACTACCCACACACGCCAAGTGAGCCATCCGGACATACCGCTCCCCGCTCTCGTCAATCAAGGACATGCGACGGATCCGCTCATCATCACCAGGGAACTTTTCGCTCACCTCAGCTAGGAAACGAGCATTAATCTCATAGATAATCTCTAGGTGGCGAGGTAGTAACTGCCCAAACAGACCCAGAGGCCACCGTTCTAGCGCTTCTGGCAACAGCGTGTGGTTGGTGTAGGCCAGACTATTTCGGGTAATGGTCCACGCGTCATCCCAGTTCAGACTATGCTCATCCACCAGTAGCCGCATCAATTCCGCCACAGTGATAGCGGGATGAGTATCGTTGAGCTGAATCACAAATTTCTGGGGGAACTTCGTAATGCTTAGGCCCTGACCCTGCAGGATCCGGATCATATCTTGCAACGCACAGGACACGAAGAAGATTTGCTGGGCGAGACGAAGCTGCTTACCTTGTGAACTATTGTCGTTCGGGTAGAGGACCTTCGAGATATTCTCAGACTGCATTTTTTGCTGAACAGCCCCTAGATAGTCCCCCGCATTAAACGCAGCGAAATCAAATGAATCCGGAGCCTGGGCTGACCATAGTCGCAACGTATTACAGGTGTTGGTTTGATAACCCAAAACAGGGGTGTCGTAAGGCACTCCCACAATCACTTGACTGGGAACCCAGCGCACCTGGAAGTAGCCCTCAGCATCAAGATAGTGTTCGGTATGACCGCCTAACTTGACCTCAACACTCCACTCTGGCCGAGCAATCTCCCACGGATTACCGTAGCGGAGCCAGCGATCCGTCACCTCCACTTGCCAGCCTTCTTCAATCTCTTGCCGGAAAATCCCGAACTCATAACGGATCCCATACCCCAGGGCGGGAATTTCTAACGTTGCCATGGAGTCGAGATAGCAAGCGGCCAATCGTCCTAGACCTCCATTGCCCAGTCCAGGTTCAGTTTCTAATTCCAGAAGATATTCGAGATCCTGACCCACCTCTGCAACAGCTTGTTTGATGTCGTCGTAAATCCCCAAATTAATGAGATTGTTGCCGAGTTGGGGTCCCATCAAAAATTCAGCGGACAGATAGGCGACAGTGCGAGAACGGGCTTCGGTGTAAGCATAAGCTGTACTGTTCCACCGTTGGAGCAATCGATCTCGGACGGTGTAAGCGAGGGCATTGTAATAGTCCTGGTGTGTGGCTAGGCGAGGAAATTTGCCCTGGATGTAAAAAAGATTGTCGAGGAAGGCACGTTTGAGGGTTTCGATACTTAAGCCAGTCCGATCATCTTCCACAATTGTCGTAGCGCTCTGTTTGAGATTGTCTAACGATTGGGGGGCTTGCATAGTGTTGGATCCTCAGTTCGTGTAGTCACTCGTACAGCTAGTGTAGATCTAGGACATTTCAAGTTGGGGCCTATCAATTACATCTTTTTCTTTTTATAAGAATTCCCAAGAGTCATAGAGCCACTCGTCTGCACTAGATCGGAATCGTCAGGTCGGAGTCATTTAGGTCGTCTCCAGGATCCGTTTCGATCGCCCTCAGATCATGATGGGATCGTGAGGAAGGATCCCCAGGATCCTGATGCCGCAGCCCTCAAGTCCGTTTCGGCAACATCTTAACTATTACTCTTAATGATCAATAGGACCTCTACTATCATTTCAATTCCTGGGACAATCCATTAACTGCTTCGTAGTGATCAAGCTGTAAATGCAACTCCACAAAACACGACAGTCTCGCAACAAATCAATGCACTACCTCAACAAACGACACCCTTTTTAGGGTGGATCCAGCTTCTACGGAGGGGTTCCCACCTAAGGATGAGACTTAGTCATTACCTGACCAATCAAATCTTAAATAAATCTTGATCTTGATTGCATCCTAAATCTTAAATCAGTCCAAAATGGATCCTCTCAGTACCCTGGACGCTCACACTCTCAGACCTCTCGCCCTTAGATAAGGGGAGCACCCGTCACTATGATCACAAGTCACAGAGCTCTCAACTGACAAAGGTTCCATCAGCTTTTAGGATCAACAAGGAATACTCTGCTAATAAGGATCCAGGTCTCGTGACTGTCCGTGTTCGTCTTGCCCCAAGCCCCACTGGTAACCTTCATATCGGTACCGCTCGCACTGCTGTTTTCAACTGGCTCTACTCTCATCGTCATGACGGCCAATTTATTCTCCGCATTGAGGACACTGATCAGGATCGCTCCAAGCCTGAATTTACCCGGAACATCCTAGCGGGACTGGCCTGGTTAGGCCTGGATTGGGAAGAAGGCCCACTCTACCAGTCCAATCGCATGGATCGCTATCGTGAAGTGGTGCAGCAGTTACTTGACCAAAACCTGGCCTACTATTGCTTTTGCACTGAAGCGGAACTGGAGGCCATGCGGACTGCGCAAAAGGCAGCAGGCAAGGCACCTCGCTATGACAATCGGCATCGTGACCTGACACCAGAGCAGCAGCAAGCCTTTCGAGAGGAGGGACGCCAACCTGTCATTCGGTTCAAAATTGCAGAGCCGCTGGACATCTCTTGGGTTGATTTGATTCGCGGATCCATTACGTGGAACACAACAGATCTAGGCGGCGACATGGTCATTGCCCGAGCTGGGGGCCAACCGCTCTATAACCTGGCTGTCGTCGTTGACGATATTGATATGGCCATTACCCATGTCCTCAGGGGGGAGGATCACATTGGGAACACCCCGAAACAGATCCTGTTGTACCGTGCCTTGGGTTATGAACCTCCCGCATTTGCCCACTCACCATTAATTCTGAATCCGGAAGGACGGAAGCTGTCTAAACGAGATGGGGCGACCTCTGTATTTGAATTTCAACAAATGGGATATCTCCCCGATGCATTAAAGAATTATCTAGCCTTGTTGAGCTGGTCCCCCCCAGACAATGAGGAGTTGTTCTCGTTGGATAAAGCGGCCACTCAATTTAGTTTTGAACGAGTCACCCATTCTGCCGCTCGATTCGACTGGGACAAACTGAACTGGATCAATTCCCAATATATTCGCCAGCTGACGCCGGGAGATCTGGTCAGACAGCTTAGTCCCTTCTGGCAATCCGCTGGGCTGGATATTACAACTGTTCCCAGTGCTGAGTGGTTGGAACAGATGGCACGTCTGATTAGCGAAGGGATCCATCGTCTCACTGAGGCCCCCAAGATTAGCCGATACCTCTTAGATGAAAAGTTGGTTTACTCCATTCCCGCGTTGGAGCAGTTGCGGCTCGATGGAGTCAAAGCGGCCATGCAAGGAGTAGCTGAGGCCCTAGCACAAGCTGAGTTACCCGATATTTCGGTGGAGACATTGAAGCCTGTTGTCGATCAGGTCGCTAAGGCGCAAGGTTTGAAGAAAGGTCTCGTCATGAAAAGCTTGCGGGCTGCGCTCACGGGTGATCTGCAAGGGCCTGACTTGATGGAGTCTTTTGTGCTGTTACATCAACGCGGGTGGGCCCTCGATCGGCTCAAGGCTGTGGAGGTGGTGGGTTAGACGGATCCGTTCCTCCCTGACCGAAATGTGTCCTGCCGTCTGAGCATAGTAGACATCTTATTCCCTCCATCTCTAGATTAAGCAGCGGACGCAGCGGACTCTTACTGAAGTCTGATTGGCTTGGATATCAGTCCAAACAACTCGATTGTCGATCTAAACCTGTGAAATATCATTTTGGGACACTCAGCTATCAGTCTGGACCACTCGATTGTCAGTCTGGGCCACTCGATTGTCAGTTTGGACCACTCAGCTGTCGGCCTGATTAGCCATTAACACCTGGTTTTTTGTCGTAAGCCTGCCAAGCTAAGTCCAATAAGCTATCAAGGATCGCGGCAGCCACAGTTGGCCCCCCCTTCCGTCCCTCTGTGCGGATATGGGGGATCACCGATTCCGATAACTCTTGCTTGGCTTCTGCTGCATCCACAAATCCAGCAGGGGTTGCAATCACCAGAGCTGGAGTCACCTGATCCGCCTGAATTAACTGCACTAAACCGGACAAGGCTGTCTGAGACTGCCCAATGACAAAGATGGCTTCGGGGTAGCGGCGGGCTAACGTCTCTAACCCCCAAGCGGAGCGAGTTTTATCTCGTTGGGGTCTGGTAACCGCCTCCGTACTGCAGTAGATCGGATTCGCGAAGGTGTATTGCAACGCCAAGGCAATTCCCACCTGGACCATGGGCTCGTCTACCACAATTGTCGTCCGAGCCGCTAGCGCCGCAGCCCCGGCTTGTAACGCCTCATTTGAGAACTGAATAAGTTTGAGATATTCGAAATCAGCCGTGGCATGGATCACCCGTCGCACCACCTCGTACTCAGCAGGCGAAAAATCGTGCTTGCCCACCTCGCGATCAATGATGCTCAGGCTTTCTGCATCGGTAACATGCCACTCCATCCGCTTCCCCTCATTAAGGACCATTACTAGGCTGATGTCTCACCGGATCCATCCCGTCAACCACGGTGTGTCAGGATCCTAAACTCGTCGCTCACTTAATGTGCTAGTCAACTTTAGGCAATCCAGGGCTAGTATTCCCAACGACTCTTAGAGATTACGTCTCACAGATGCCATTGGGTTTCTAGTTTCACCCCACTGCCTGCCATTGTGACGTTAAGTTTTCCGTTTGAGCCATCAGCGGCACTCCGACCCACTCAGCCGTACTGCTTAGTCTACTAGCCCGCGCCAACGTTATCACGCTCTTGCTAGGATGACGCCCAATTGATCAGAGCGTTAAGACTCCAAATCCTCTTCGTTTGGTGGCCCTATGTTCGAGACGTTAGCTCAGCATCTTTCGCTAGGATCCTTGCTGGATGCCCTATCGACAGTCAAACAGTATCGGATCCTGACCCACTGGCCCCAAGGCGAATTTCATCATGACCTAGTCATCCACATCCCCGATTTTGCCCCCGAGCTAACAGCCCCTGTTCTGGTGATCAGCAGTGATTGCAATGGCGGTGTCAAAGAGCTCATTTGTATGTCCGCCGTGCCCCCTCGTTGGAGCTTATGGCATCACCGGTGTCCCACCCATCCCGATTTCCCTATCTCTGCAGATCAGGCCCAACTCCCTCTCACTCATGGCTGGATCCGAACATCACTGTGGCAGGATCCTTGTGCGCTTTTGACCTGGGATGCCCCCAGCGAACTCAAACCAGAAGCTAGACGTCGCCAGATTGGTGGCGGATGGGAACTGGATCCGGTGGTCCTGCAACAATAGTAAGGATCCTACTCTCTCGTGAAAGCAGGATCCTAAACGAGCTCCTGAATGAGCCTATGTAGACCTTGGCTGTATAGGCCTTACCTGTACAGACCTTGGCTATCCAAACCTTAGCTATGTGAGCCTTGGATTGATTCGCAGTAACTATTGAATCGAGTTCAAGGAGTTATTCTGATCCAATGGGTAGACATTCCAGCTTTGAGCAACGTTCGAAAGCCGCAGAGCCATTTCTTCAAGGCCGAAAGGAGCTTCCGTTTCAAAACCCTCAGATAGTGTGGCAGACGATGATTGGGTAAGACCCAAGACTGTCATACTCGTCCCAAGCACCAGAGCACCCACCATTACGGCTGCTTTAAAAGACATCGTCCTCTCCCTATCTACTCAACAGTTCGCAACCATCTCTAATCCGTTGAATCTGGCCAAGCTAAACCCGACAAGTTAAATCTGACCCAGTCGAAGCCAAACAAGTTGAACTCAACTCAGTATCAACCCGACAAAACAGTATCATTTCAAACTAATCTTTAATGAACTAGGTCAATACGATTTAAGTTAGAGGAAAAGTATAAGGACTCTATAAAGACAGACTGTTTCTTCACAAACGGATCCTGAGGCCCACACAAATCAGGGTCAATCAGGGGGCAGCGTCAGTGAAGGGCAGCGTCTCGTGGATGGGCTGAGTCAATGCGCTCCCCGCCGCTAACATTTTGCTCAATCTGTTCTTTAGGGACTTGCCTTTATCCCACATTTTCACTATGTGTATGGGGGAAAGCTATCCGAGAACCACCTGTGAGTACCCTTCTAGCAGAAGATGACGTGCTTTACCGTCAATATGTTCAGCAACTTCTAGAGAAGCACCTGCCCACGTTTGGTCCGGTGTACATAGCCTCAGACGGTGCCGAAGCCCTGGAACTTTGCCGCAAGCATCAACCTGATTTTTTGCTGATGGACATTCGGATGCCTGAGATGACAGGTATCGATGTGGCTCGTCAAGTCTGGGCAGAACGCCCCAATACTCGGATTGTCTTCTGGTCTCACTTTGCCGACGAAGTTTACGTTCGTGAGCTGCACAAGATTGTGCCTCCCCAAACGGTGTATGGCTACCTACTCAAGAATTGCACCGATGAGAAGCTAATTAGTGCAATTCAGGCCGTTGTCCAGGATGAACAATGTGTCATCGACCGAGAGGTTCGAGGGGTAGATTCTCGGTCTCAGAATAAAATTACGGGCTTAAGTGATGCTGAGTATGAAGTGCTAATTGATATTGCCCTCGGCCTTACGGATCAAGCCATCGCCGCCCGTCGGTTTCTCTCTCGTCGAGGGGTTACCAATCGTTTGCGTAATCTTTATGACAAACTTGAAGTTAGTAACGATCAAATTGAAAGTGACGAATGGGGAACAACGTTCAGTCTGCGTGCCCGAGCGATTCGACTGGCCTTTCAACGTGGCCTGATCAATGCTCAGCTGTTAGAAGAAGAAGAACACCAATTGGATAATTGGTTGAGTCGCTATCGCCTTGAACCCCTAGAGTAATCCGGTATCATGCTGGTGGTTTAAGCTAGGTCTGATGCTGAGTAGCTGACATCGCTTTACCTAGTCGAGCCTAAAATCGACCGACCGCCGAAGACTAACCTTAGGTGAAGGACAAACTCAAAGTCATTCGCTGATTTCTACACCATTCCTTAATCACTTCTTATCCTGAACATTGACAAGTGTAAACCTATCCATTCAGGAAAGATGTTTTCATGTTAAGGTTCCTCCGGTTCTCCTCAACATCATGAGCTACTCAGCACGTACACGCCGATTTTTCCTGAAGTGGTTGATGTTAGGCGGTAGCTCCGCCGCCTTTATTGCTGCTTGTGGTGGATCTTCTACTGTCACCAGTGTTGTTCCCGATGGGTCTGAAGCTGCTGAACCTGTGTCGGCCTTCTTCGGTGGCACTGCAGTGTCCTTTCCTCAGTCGGTCTGGACTGGGGATCCGTCCGACACAAGTGTCGTTGTTTCCACCCGGGCGTTCCCTCGCCGCAATGCTCCTCTACGAGTCTCCGTCGATCTGGAACTGGCGATGGATGAGACCTTCGAGACGATTCTCCGCACGGAAACGCTTCAAGGTTTTCGGGAGGCAGGCTTCAACTACCGTGATCGTCCCGGTGATTACATTGTCCGTACAGTCTTAAACGATCTTGAGCCAGGCCAGCTATACTACTACCGATTCAAGAGCTCTGATGACTTTTTCAGCCCCGTAGGCCGGTTTCGGACTTTACCGGCTGAGAATGATGGTGGACAACCCATCAAGTATATTCACATGAGCTGTGCCAACGAGCCACCCTATCCTGTCGCAGGGGCTATTGGTATTGAAATTCCTAATCTGGATCCTGATTTCGTAGTTTTCAATGGGGATACCGTTTACGCAGATGCCTTCTGGCTGGGTTTACAGCCGGAGCCCAATCTTGAATTCTACC
>CAYUEE010000048.1:0-27504 GCA_964443615.1 uncultured bacterium
GGGTCAATCGTTGAGAGGTATCGGTCAATCGTTGCGGGGCATCGGTCAATCGTTCGGAAGCATGGGGTCAATCGTTGTGCGGCATCGGTCAATCGTTCAGAGGCGTTAGGTCAGTCGTTCAGAGGCATGTATCCGCCGTTGACTACCTCCTCCCACGCAAGTTTGGCTCTCACCGAAACAGTGTCATGCTCTCCGGATCCTCTCTCCCTACCCATCGCGGGACAAAAAAGCTTAGGCTGAACAAGTTACTTCACAATCAGTTACATTGACTTCCTCACTCAAGCCCATCGTCATCGGCGTTACCGGAGCCTCCGGTCTCATCTACGCAGTCCGTGCCGTGCGAGCCCTACTGATGGCCGGTTATCCCCTCGATCTGGTGGCCTCCCGAGCCTCCTACCAAGTGTGGCGGGATGAATGCCAAACCCACATGCCCTCTGAACCTGCCCACCAAGCTGACTTCTGGCGACAACAGGCGGGGCTAGAGGCAAATTACGGATCCTTAACCTGTCATCGGTGGAGTGATGTGGGGGCGACCATTGCCAGCGGATCCTTTCGGACAACGGGGATGATTGTGATCCCTTGCAGTATGAGTACTGTGGCCAAACTCGCCTCGGGTCTGAGCTCTGATTTGCTCGAGCGCGCCGCCGATGTCCAACTCAAAGAAGGTCGCCGTCTCATCGTCGTGCCCCGCGAAACCCCCTTCAGTCTGATTCACCTCCGCAACCTCACCACACTCGCCGAAGCCGGAGTTAGGATCGTCCCAGCCATCCCCGCTTGGTATCATCAACCCCAAAGCATCTTGGATCTGGTGGATTTCGTCGTCGCCCGCGCCCTCGATCAATTGGACATTGACACGACCTTGATCAAACGCTGGTCAGGTGGATCCCATTCCTCCCTTCCTTTACTAGAGACTGAGTCATGAGTCTAAATGCCTTCGGCTTCAAGCGATCCCTTCAGTTAGGTTTCACGATCCTCGTGAGCTTGGCTCTCCTGATCTGTGTCGTCCAAAACTGGCAGACCGATGTCCCCGTGATTATTGCCGGATCCTCAGGGGAATCCACTGTGCCGCTGTCTATTGCCCTTCTGGGAGCCTATGGCATCGGTGGCGGCATCGGAGCTCTCATGGTAGGGGGGTGGCGCTTACACACCTATTACGTCTTACGCCGAGCGAACCGTGACCTCATGAGTCTCGAAGACCGACTTTATGGCCTGGAAGACCGACTGGGCCCCCCCAACGGCTATCCCGCTCAGAACGGTTATTCAGGGTATAACGACTATCCCGCTGACTCTCGCCGTGCTTACGAATTTCAGGCCCAACCAATGGCTCCTCAGGATCCGGACGCCCCGCCCCACACGGATTTTGCGTCCTACCCCAATGACCATGACGACGTCGTTCTAGAAGATACCGATAACTGGGATCCACCGCTCGATTACGATCAACCCCTAGACGATTCATCCCCAGACTGGAGACAAGACCGCCGATGGGACTCCTAGACCGCTTTCGCCGACCGACTGCTGACCCCACACCGGATCCGGTTGTCATCCCCAAAATCACCCAGGATCCGGAACTAGCCCCAGCGGATCCGCAAGCTCGCAACCACTACATTTTGGTTATTCTCGATAGCTGCCGGTTTGATTCCTTCGTCGCAGCAGCTCCCCCCACAATGATGAAGCTAGGTGAGCTGGAACAACGCTGGAGTTATGCCTCTTGGACAGCCCCGTCCCACTACAACCTGCTGATGGGATTGATGCCCCACACCAGCCCCCCTCAAGTCTTCGCCTCGGACCATTACAAAGCCGACTACTTAAAATACAACGAGCGGCTCGGCACTGATGGCATTGAATTTAAACAGATGTTGCCCCATCTCTTTTTACCCACCCTGTTGAAGCAATTAGGTTATCGGACCTATGCTCGTGTATCCATGCCGGTATTGAACCCTCGGACACTTCTCAACCACGACTTTGATGACTACCAGCTCATGCCCCAGCACAATGACATGGCAGCGATGGTGGATGAGTTGGAGTTTGATGAGGATCGCCCCTCTTTTCATCTTTTGAACGTCGGTGAAACCCATTATCCCTATGCCCTACCGGGAGAGGATCCGAGCCAATGGCCTCATGTGTCCGGTGTCAATGGAGTCCTCAAACGCTTGGATCTCCCCGAAGAAGCGGATACGCCTTTTTTCAACGAAGCTAAACTGCGAGAACTGCAACACCGTCAAATTGAAGCTGTCCGCTATCTCGATGGGGTCTTTGAAAAGTTATATGATCTCGTTCCTGAAAACACGTACATCACCCTAACCTCAGACCACGGAGAACTCTTTGGGGAAGCCGGCTATTTTGGGCATGGACCCATCCATCATGACAAGGTGTTAGAAGTACCGTTTTTGGAAGGACAGATCCGATGAACCATTAACTGATGAACTAGGAACAGGGCGATGGCATCCATTCACTCCTCCCACCATCCACACACTTCAAGGATTTCCAAGGTTGAGGACCTGACTCGATCAGCAAAGATTAAGGATTATAAAGGATATCAAGCACATTGCAGGGCTGACCATGTATGCGCATCACCATATCGACTTAAAGGATATCGAATCATCAACCATCCCCAAGGGTAAAGGATCCTTCCATTCGAATAGAGTGCATTTGAATGCCGTGCAAACACAGTCTCGACCGTTTTCAAATCATTCTTCTATTGTGCAGCACCGCTTAGAGTGTACCGAGTTAATTTCTAGAGTGAGGAAAGCTCAGGATCAGATCCAAAAAATCGCCATTCGGTGTCTTACGATACTTTTTGCGGGCAACCTCATATTACCCTTAAAGGGCTCATCTCTACATCCCTCAAGGTAAGCAATGACGTCATCTCCATCCTCACCGTCACCATCTGAAGCGCAACAAGCCTTGGAACGTGAGGCTCAACTCCCTCTAGTGGGATGGCAACAGGAGGTATCTCAGGCTCAGCAGCAGGGCTTACAAGCAGCGGGAAGCATTCGGGATCGCACCATTTCAACCTTCTCCAGAGGGGAATTGCCCCACTTCGCAGGGATCAACACCTTTCTGAAAGCGCCTTATGTTGAGGACGTGCATCAAGTAGGTAATTACGATGTCGCAGTTTTCGGAGTCCCCCACGATTCGGGTACAACTTATCGACCAGGCACTCGCTTTGGACCTCAAGGGATCCGTAAAATTTCAGCATTGTATACCCCCTATAACTTCGAGTTAGGGATTGATCTACGTGAACAGATCAAAATGTGTGATATCGGGGATATTTTCACCATTCCTGCTAACAATGAGAAATCCTTTGACCAAATTTCTAAGGGTATGGCACATATATTTAATTCAGGAGCGTTCCCTATTGCACTCGGTGGAGATCATTCGATTGGCTATCCAACGGTAAGGGGGATCTGTCGCCATTTAGGTGATAAACGATTAGGCATTATTCACTTTGATCGCCATGTGGATACACAAGAAACGGACTTGGATGAACGGATGCATACCTGTCCTTGGTTTCATGCCACGAATATTCGAAATGCGGATCCTAAAAATCTGGTCCAGTTGGGTATCGGTGGATGGCAGGTTCCACGCCAAGGTGTCAAGGTCTGCCGAGAGCGCGCAACGAATATTTTAACCGTGACTGACATTACTGAAATGGGCATTGATGCTGCCGTTGATTTTGCCCTGGAGAGGGCTCTGGACGGAACAGATTGTGTCTATATCAGTTTCGACATCGATTGTATTGATGCTGGATTTGTTCCAGGCACAGGTTGGCCGGAACCCGGCGGATTATTGCCGCGCGAGGCGTTGTCATTGCTAGGCAAGATTGTACGTAAAGCCCCCGTTTGTGGCCTAGAAATTGTGGAAGTATCACCACCATATGACATCAGTGACATTACCTCTTTGATGGCCACTCGCGTTATCTGTGACACTTTAGCTAATCTCATCTTGTCGGAACAGCTACCCCGCCAGAGACCTAACTATATCCATCCCGAAGCTCAACCAGAACTACTAACCGCCGAGTGGAGTTAACCGATGCATGAAGTAGATATGACACGAGCTTTAATTGAAACCGTTCAAGACTGGTTGGAAGCTCAACCGGATTTCATAACTATCACCAGGATCCATCTTATTGTTGGTGACTTTACTTGTGTCGAACCAGATAGTCTCACCTTCGCCTATCAAGTTCAAAGTCAAGGGACTGCTCTAGCCGGATCCGCCTTATCTATCAATCGGATCCCTCTAATAGCTCACTGCCATACCTGTTGCCAGGATTATCAGCCAGAAATTGGGTCTCATTACGCCTGCCCCACTTGTCAATCTCCCATGGAGGATATTCGGTCGGGACGTGAGTTAAAAATTGACTGGATTGAAACTGAGGTTATCCAAAACACAGATTCAGTTAAACCTGTCATTGATCCTGTCATTGATTCTACGGAGGGAGTTTATGCACCAACCCTTTGACTTAGTAGGCTTGAATCTACTCCATGCTAATCAGTCAGAAGCGAATCACAACCGAGCCCACTTTGACACTTGGGGGTTGACCTGCCTCAATGTAATGAGTGGACCAGGAGCTGGCAAGACAGCATTGTTAGAAAAGACTCTAGCTGCATTATCTCCAGAGCTGACTATCGCGGTCATTGAAGGTGATATGACAACGCAGTTAGATGCTGAGCGGTTGCGTCAGTACGGTGTCCCCGTGATTGCCATCAATACTGGGCGAGCCTGTCACCTAGATGCAACGATGGTCGCAGGAGGGATCCATCAGATCGAGGCTCAACAGGATCCGTCTGATTTAGATCTGCTCATCGTTGAAAATGTGGGGAATCTAGTTTGTCCGGCTGAGTTTGAAGTGGGTGAACATGCTAAAGTTGCCCTCCTCAGCCTCACGGAAGGAGAAGACAAGCCATTAAAATATCCCATCATGTTTCAGCAAGCTGATTGTTTAGTCATTACTAAACTTGATCTGGCCCCCTATTTGTCCGTTGATCTGACTCGAATTGAGAAGAATGTACTGCAATTGAACCCAGCTATTAAGATTATCCCTGTTTCAGCTCAGGATGGGACAGGATTAGACATCTGGTTTGATTGGATCCGGACAAAGGTGACTCATCAACAGTTAGCCTCAATGACTCAATGACTTAATATCCTAACTGAGGTAGATACTGCAGAGACAGTCGTTGCTGATGCACAATTCGGGCTTCTAAGGCGCTCACGGAGCCCGGTTGGTAAACGCCGCTACTGTATCCTTGTTGCACACTCTCTGTAATCGCCATATCCTCAGTCATGAAAGCTTCAAACTCTTCTGCGAGTGAACCAGGATCCAGGTAAACTTCAGGATCCCCATAGATTTCAAGTAAGACCTGGCAGGTTGAAACCGTTAAGGGATCGATACGGATCCATGCCATCAACCCGTTAGGGATTGTTATCAGGTGCAAGTTAGGGAAAATACCGTAGGTGAGAAAGTGGGATTGGAAGTCAGTTAAATGATTCAAAATGGAATGCTGCTGTTGCCATTCCGGTGTCGTCGGAGTTTGCAAAGCATTAACGAAGGTATCAAAAAGATGACGATAATGCCGAATAGGTCCCTGCATTTTATGTAACGTTGAACGATGAGCTACTGCAACATGGTAGTCACACAGAGTATTGTCATGATAGTTTTTCCAATTGCAGGCAACAGTATAGTTTTTTTGGACAAGCAATGTGGAAGGAGAACAACGAAAATCATCGAGATCGCGTTGAATAATGCCCAGCCATTCCACTAACGAGGGGGCATCAGGATCCATACACACAAACATAAAGCCTGACCATAGTTCTAGCCGTAGTGGAATTAAAGGGTACAGTGTACAGTCGAACGATTCCGGGAAATGCTTCTGACCCGCCACTCCAGTTAGTGTTCCATCTAGGCTGTAAACCCAAGCGTGATAGGGACAAACCAAGTGATGACACGCTTGTATTCCTAATTGCGGGATGAGCCGAGCCGCTCTATGGGGGCAAACATTGTGAAAAGCACGCAATTCTCCAGTTGCAGTTCGAGTAATTAGAATGGATCGATTCAACAATGAAGTTGCCCACACTGTATTTGGCTCACGCACCTGTTGACTATCCCCAAGATAGATCCAGCAGCGATCTAAAATGGCACGTTGTTCTAGGTTGAATAAATTAGGATCCGTATAAGCCGATGCAGGTAGCAAAAAGCGCTCAGACACCAGCTGAGTTGAATCCGGAGGTGCAGGCTGAGAGCGGATAGATGGATCCATACTTTACACAGCGAGTCGTTGGATCTGCTGATAATGGACCTTTTGGTGTTCATCGCGTAGAAGGTCTAGAATATCCTCTTTCTGTTGTTGAAAACTGAGGGATCGTTTCGCTAGGTAATCACGTTCTGGTGAGAGTAGGATCCTGACTTCCTGCTTAACCGTGCCGGGTGATGAGCTCAGCACATAGAGGCGCTGTGAGAGAAAGACAGCTTCTTCCACATCATGGGTAATCATCAGGATTGTGGTTCCTGTACGCCGCCAAACCTCCAGTAGGAACTCCTGCATAGTCTCCTTCGTTTGAGCATCAAGAGCGCCAAAAGGTTCATCCATCAGCAACACTTGGGGTTGATTGGCTAGAGCGCGAGCAATCGCCACCCGTTGTTTCATGCCTCCAGATAACTGTTTAGGCCATGCCTTAGCAAACGCTGTTAACCCAACCACCTCTAGGTAGTAGTTCACCTGATCCACTCGGTCTGCCCGTGGTACTCCTCTCAACTTGAGGCCAAATTCAACATTAGCTGCAACGGTCATCCAAGGGTAAAGGGTATAGGATTGAAACACCATGCCACGATCAGCTCCAGGTCCAATCACCGGCTCTTGATCGATCAAAATCTGGCCTGCTGACGGAAAGTCTAGCCCCGCAATGAGTCGCAGTAGAGTTGTCTTACCGGATCCTGACGCTCCCACAATACAGATTAACTCTCCAGTATCAACATGAAGGTTAATATGTTTCAGGGCCAGAAAAGACTGCTGACCTCGAACAAAGGCTTTATCTAACTGTCTAACCTCAAGATGCATCACTGCCCCCCTTTATCTGACAAATTGGCTCAACAGTCTAGAGATTAATCATCAAAAGCCCATTGACAACTCATTCGCATTAACGCTCGTAAAGATAGATCAAGAGTGAAACCGATGAGTCCTAACACTAGCAGGCACGCAAAAATCTGTTCCGTATTGAAGAATCGTTGGGCTAGTTGGATCCGTTTCCCCAGTCCTTCATTCGCAGCTACTAATTCAGCTACAACGACTAAATTCCAAGAGGCCGCAATATTAATTCGGAATGTATCGATAATTCTAGGGAGTAGATGAGGTGTAATCACTTGCAACAAAACCTGGCTGCGTAAGCCTCCCAGAGTATAAGTCACCTCAATCATTTCTTTGGGAATAAACTTAACCCCATCCATAATCATCAATAAATTAAAAAATAACGTCCCAATGAATATCAAAGCAATCTTAGGAGCTTCATCGAGACCCAAATAGATAATCAGTAGAGGAATAAATGCTGGTGCAGGCATATAGCGCACAACACCCACGATAGGTTCAAATAAGGCTCGAATACTAGCAAAAGCCCCCATTGCAATCCCCAACGGCACAGCCAGGATCGCAGATAAGATAAACCCAGCAAAAACCCGGAAAAAGCTAGCTGAGATATCCTTCAGTAAAACCCCCTCATGCCACAATTCCCTCAATGCCTTCACGACGTCCACCGGCGACGGCAAAAACTGAGGATTGATCCACCCCGTACTCGCTAATCCCCACCACAAGCCAAAGGGAACCAGGATCGACAACGTCATTAGAACAGTATTCAGTGAACGAGGAATGTCCTCCCCAATCTGCCAAAAAACTGTCGGTTTTAGGCCCGGCCGAGGATGAACAATAGGATCCTTAATTGAGTGAAGGGGCGAGCGCTCCATGAACTACCTGACTAAATGAGACTATCTGGATCCGTTACTGCTCCTCAGCATGGGTTTGCACAAATCGGTCATCAAAGAGGATATCTAAGTCAGGACCTTCTGGAATAAAACCAACGTCCACCATGAAATCACTCATTCGCTGAGCGGCAAAGGGCATGTGCTCCATCGAATCGCCATCACTGAAGGCCTGTAGATTGTCCTCAATCGTGAACATCTGTGTTCCCTCTTTGAAGAGTTGCAACTCCTCCACACTCACGCCAGCCCGCGCCGCCATAATTTCATCCGATCGTTCTGGATTCTCTGCCATGAATTCCAGCACATCAAACCATGTATTCACGACAGCTTGAACATCCTCAGGGCGTTCATCAATCACAACTTGACTCATCACCAATAAATCTGGAATAGCCCCTGGATACTCTGCAGAGGAAAGCAACTCTTTACTACCTTCACGTTCCAACGCCGTCAACCAATAAGGCGGAAAGGCTCCCACTGCATCCACTTGCTCTGCGGCAAAGGCGGCGGCAGCAGCACCTGTTTCTAGGGGAACAATGTTGACATCATCTCTAGAGAGTCCATTCTCTTCGAGGGCCAATGTCAGAAGGAAATCGTCCACAACACCTTCCTCGACGGCCACGCTTTTACCCACCAAGTCCTCTAGGCTATTGATCTCTTCAGTAACGATAATTTTGTCATTTCCTGCTGAGTTATCATTCACCAAAACAACTACTTCACCATTTACTGCACCCGCAGCAAACGAGATAGTGTCATTTAACGTCTGACTATTCCCATCTAACTGACCAGCCGCGAATGCCTCCATCGACTGCAAATAGCCGTCAAACCATCGCATCTCGACATTGACCCCGTTAGCCTCAAATAGCCCTTCTTCCTCAGCAATCGCCCAGGGCCACCATCCTGCCCAGTTACTGTAGCCAATCACCAAAGGATCCTCATCCGCCCAAGCCGGGATCTGCCCCCACCCGAAGACCACCAGCGGGCTGCATAGCAACGCCAATCCCAGCGACTTAACGGATTCCTGCATGACGGATCCTTTCATAATGGCCACTCTCCTGCACACCGATACGGTCCATTCAATGGGGTCGACTCAAACTCTCAACGTTGAACTACAGCAGCTCTTCGGGTAGAGCCTTTATCAGTACTTGATCAGTACTTGATCAGTATCTGAGTCGTATCCAAAGTATGGGTGAGATGCTAGCAAAGGCGATCCCCCAGAAATGTAATCAAAACTACGAAAGCCCTTGGGACAGGTGGAGCTCTCGATCTCAACGGTATGCCTGGATTTCAACCTAGCGACTCCTTATCCTGCAGCCCTCCAACGGATGGTCAGGATCCTTCACCATAGGGAACTAGAATTCCTCGAAATGGGTCACTCAACTGGAGGAGTGCAGCTCAAGGACCTACTAAGACAAGCAAAAATGAGAACGATTATCATTTTGTTCTCTAAAAGGTTGGTCGCTTGAGAATCCTGGGAATCTAGGTATAATGAGAACGATTATCTTTCTGGCTTAGATACAGTGAGCTAGATTGACGTCAGCAACACCCATTAAATGTGAAGGAGATTGTGATGACTCGCTTACTCAGACCGCTCGGTATGTTGGTATGCTCAACTCTTTTCACCGGAACGCTGGCTTGGGAAGCACCGGCGCAAACGGATCCGCTGCAGGTTGTAACAACAATTTTACCGATTAGTCAGTTTACCTTGGCTGTGGCTGGTGAGCGTGCTTCGGTTACTTCTTTGATGCCGACAACGATGGGGCCTCATGGCTATCAAGCCCGACCCCAGGATGCCCAAGCTTTAGCGCAAGCTGATGTCCTGGTTCTGAACGGGTTGGAGATTGAAGGCTTTTTGGAGGGGTTGATTGAGAATGCGGGCAACTCTGAACTGGTGATGATTGATTCGAGTGAGGGCATTGCCACAATTCCTACTGCGGATAATCATGGTGACCATGCAGACGATAAGGCTCATGACCACGATCATCATGACCACGATCATCATGACCATGCAGACGATAAAGCTCATGATCACGCCGGAGATCACGATCATGCAGAAGATCATGACCACGATGGAGATCATGACCATGACCACGATGGAGATCATGACCATGACCATGATGGAGATCATGACCATGACCATGATGGAGATCATGACCATGACCACGATGGAGATCATGACCATGACCACGATGAAGATCATGACCATCATGCAGACGATAAGGCTCACGGCCACAGCCACAGCCACGGAGAGTTTGATCCCCACGTGTGGTTGGATCCTAAGCGCGCCATTCAGCAGGTGGAAAATATCCGTGACGGCCTGATTGCTGCAGACCCAGAAGGGGAAACTGTTTACACTGAGAATGCCGAAGCTTACATCGAGAAACTAGAAGCTCTGGATGCGGATATTACGACTCAGCTTGAACCCCATGCGGGTAAGCGCTTTGTTGTATTCCACGATTTTGTGGCTTACTTCGCGGATAGCTATAGTCTCGAGGATCGATTTTTAGTCGCGGTCCCGGAGGACAATGCGTCTCCAGATGATGTGCGACGCGTGATGACAACGGTGCAGGAAGCTGGATTGCAAACAGTGTTAACAGAACCGCAAGCGGGCGGCAGGAGTCCCTTTGAAGCCATTGCACAGGATTTAGGTATTCAGGTGAGTGTCTTTGATCCGATTGAAACAGGACCCGCTGACGCTCTTGATCCAGACTACTATCTAACTGTTATGCGGCAGAATGCAACCAATCTAGAGCAGGCGTTTGTGGCGGAAGTGGCCCTCCAGTCTAATGTGCCTCAGGTGGATCCGTTGGTGGCACAGGGGCAAAGGATTACTCCATGAGTCAGTTGGTTCTAGCTGTCGATGGATTAACGGTGCGACGAGGATCCGAGATTGCTGTTCAAAACGTTTCATTTCAACTGCAGGCCGGATCCAATACTGCTGTTATTGGTCCGAACGGGGCGGGTAAAAGTACACTAGTGCAAGCAATTCTCGGGATCCTACCCTGGCAGCACGGATCCGTTTCGGTGCTCGATACTCCGATGACGTTCAAAGGTCAGTTGCCCCGAACAACCCGCGAGCAGATCGCCTACCTACCCCAGAGTTTTCAATTTGAACACGGTGTTCCCATGACAGTTGCTGAGTTTGTGGGACTAGGGTGGGGATCCTTAGGACCTCAATGGCCTTGGCGACATCGACGGGCGCGGCTTCGAGGGGTCCAACAGGCCTTAACTCAGGTGGATGCTCTGCACTTGCTGCATCGCTCATTGCGGGGGCTGAGTGGCGGGGAAACAAAACGGGTGCTACTAGCGTACTGTCTGGTGTGGCCCCGGCGGTTATTGATCCTTGATGAGGCTCCTGCTGGATTAGACTTACGGGGTGAGAGTGAGTTTTATCAGCTTTTGCAGGAGTTGAAACAGTCATTGGGATGGACCATCTTGCAGGTCTCTCATGACTTGGATATGGTGAGTCGGCATTGTGACCACGTCCTGTGCCTGAGGCAGACCTTATTGTGTCAAGGATCCCCTGCTGAAGCCCTCACCCATAAAACCCTCACAGCGGCCTACGGATCCGACTTTGTGCGTTATTCTCATCACTGTCGCTGATTATGGACTATCTAGTATTGTTGTTACTCAATCAATTTTATTTATCCTGGAATTAGTGATCAGTTGTAGCCCTTCAACTCGGATGGCGGTACTGACAAAGTTATCTCAACAGGGCTAATCTCAAAGCTATAGGTTTCAACATTCAAACGCTGGCCGATATATCTCTCCAACGTATTTGATTTAAGATAGGCTCCTAGCTCAGCTCATCTTGGTGCTGTCGGCGGGTGGTGCTTCGTCATGGACTGAGATGTCAGCCTACCTAAATGTCCCAATCCCACAATGGTAGAGAGGAAGCTCGTTTCAGACGGATCTGAACGTTTCACCTGCTGAGTGGACTTGAAAGAACTGGATATCTAATCCTCCTCTTGGAAAGAATTTAACCTCCAAGGTGAGGATCCTAGGGCAGAATAAGGAGCTAGTTATATATGAACAGACCATCTAGGTAAAAATCATGTGGGTATGAGGTTGAATTATGATGCAGGCTTCTTCAACAAAGGTTAACAATTGGACCCTTAACGCGATTCTCGCTGTGGGGTTGGTGGCGTGTAGTGACTCGGTGACGTCTGTAGCCCCGGTATCTTTACCCGCTGCTACATCTCAGTCTGATGGGGTAATAGCTCAACAGGTGCAGACGGATCCGTCGGAACTCTTGGTGGTGGCCGGATCCAACCCTGAGGACTATCGCGTGTTTCCGGGTGAAGGCTGGGATGGTGTCGTCCAGATTACAACGCCGAGCCTTGATGGATCCCCAGAGTATTTGTGTACAGGCACCGTATTGTGGACTGGGCGACATGTGGCGACGTCAGCGAACTGTCTCACTGCTAGTACACCTAGTTTGATTGTTGATACCTTTGATATTCTGATCGATGCACCAGAAGGGCAACAGATGATTCGAGCGTCTGAGGCCATTCTGCACCCCGATTGGACTGGATTAAGCGCGACGGGAGGAGGGGATTTAGGCATCCTAGTTCTCAGTGCACCTGTACCCCCCACGATTGAAACGTATGACCTGTACCGGGAGTCTGCTGAAGTGGGTGAGGTTTTCACCAAAGTGAGTTATGGCCACATCGGCATCGGTTCAATAGGTGTCACTAGCTCTAATCCCAATCGATGGAAGTTGGCAGGATTAAATCGATATGATGCTTTCGCTGACGTCCTCGTGAGCCCGCTCTACGGAGCCTTTGGATTTGAAGTTGGCCCGCCTGGTTCGCAGCTCACCTACGACTTTGATAACGGCTTACCGGAGAATGATGCTTACGGCTTTTTCATTGGATTACCGGGATTACCCATTCCCGACTTAGGCACAGGTCTTGATGAAGTGATGATGACCATTGGTGATTCAGGTAGTCCCGCTTTCATCGACGGTAAGCTAGCGGGGCTATCCTCATATTTCCTCAATATTGGCGGGCTAATCTCCCCCGATATCACCTACCCAGAATTAGACAGTAGTTTTGGTGAATTGGCTGGGGATGTGCGGGCGGCCTTCTACGCCAGTTGGATTGATGATGTTGTGGCCGCCACCTCTCCCACAGGGCCTGTCCTCACAAGCTTTACCCTGATTGATTCCAAGAGCAATCGCCCGATTCCTGGTTTCGATCCCATCCCGGCAACGGTGACCCAACTAGACCTCACAAACCTCCCCGATACCCTCAGCTTCCGGGCTAATACGGATCCGGCTGAAGTCGGTAGTGTCTTGATGGCGTTAACCGGACCGACGAATCAAACGCAGTTAGAGAATGGTGCCCCCTATGCCCTGTTCGGGAATCGGGGCGATGATTATCGTGACTGGATTCCCACACCGCCTTTGGTCGGATCCTATACTCTGACAGCCACACCTTTTTCCGAGGCCAATGCTCAAGGGGAGGCAGGAGAGCCCTTAATTTATGCCTTTGAGATTGTGAATTCGACACCAGCTATCTCTAACTTTACGTTGATCGACTCCAAGGCCAATCGTGCCATCCCTGAGTTTGATCCGATTCCGGAGGGGGCTGTGTTGGATCTCAGTCAACTACCCCCCAAGTTAAGTATTCAAGCCAATAGTTCCCGTCGTGGTATTGCCAGGGTCAGTTTAGTGCTATCCGGGCCGACCCAGCGTGTTCAACAAGAAGGTGTAGCACCTTATACCCTATTCGGTGACCGCAATGGGGATTATCGGGACTGGGTTCCGGCCACACCTGAAGTCGGATCCTATAACCTGACAGCAACGGCCTTTGATGCTCTGCTCAATCCATTAGAGGATCCTTTCACCCTGAATTTCTCTATTATTGATTCCTCTGCGCCATGACCCTCCGGGTGGGTAGTCTAGTGGATTGGCTATCTTCGGTAATCCATAAGTCGGTAATCCATAAGTCGGTAATCCATAAAATAGATCCGAAACTATAGCGACCAGCCCTCCTAAATAATGAAAAGTCTGCCTGTCAGGATCCCTGAAACAAGCAGACTCTCTGGCTATTAACGATTTAGCCGTCAAAGATACCTCTGAGATTAATGCCCTGTTAGATAGGACATCAGAACCTCACGACTAGCTGGTTTTGTGAGCTCTCGCAGAGAGGGTAGAGGGATCCCGGCTTGCACCACACCGTCGGCCCGTGTCAACATCGCTGCTCCATGCATCAACGCCAGACCCATGAGCACAATATCGCGGTTTTCTAGCGGCTCTAACCATGTCCCCGTTACCCAGTTATTGAACAAACCCATTGCCGGTCCACACCAGATCTGGTAGTTCATTTTCTGCTCTGAGGAGCCCGTTTGCGCCCAGCGGGAGCTCAGTCCTAGGTAGGCCCGGAAAGTCAACGCCATTTTGTGCTTCGGATCCTTATTCGCTTTTTCCAATTGGCGAGGATCCCGCTTCTCCCAGTACTGGGCTGTGTTAGCCCAAACCTCATCAATCGGTTGACGGAAGACATCTCGCTCTAGCTTGGCCCGCTCATCAGTGGGAATCTCTTCCAGACTGGGATAGGTCTTGTAGGTTTCATAGAGCTTTTGGCCCCGCTTGGCATAGAGAGTTCCACGCTTCAACACCTGCACCTGTACACCCATTTCAAACATGTCTGCCGCTGGTGCCATCACCACGTCCGCCATCTTGGCTTCCGCCAACATTTGCTTCGCTCGCTCGGAGGTACCTGCTTGCAGACTGCTCTGGTTAACCGATCCAGTCAGGATATAGTCGGCCCCCATCGCCAAAGCAGCCCGGACGGAGATCGGATCACCCATACTGCCCGCAGCACCAACTCGTAACTCAACGCCATACTGCTGATAGTTATACTTGGCCCGCATCTCATCCCGTAGTCGTAGCATTTGAGGCAACTGAACTGACAAAGGCCGCCGATCGGTATGACCACCACTATCTGCTTCAGAGGTAATATCTTCCGCCACAGGAACCAAAGCGGCTAGCTCTGCTTCCTGCCGGGTAATTTGGCCCTGCGCTACTAGCTGATTCAACATTGACCACGGAGCCGGAGCCATGAATTGAGCGGCCACATCTGTCGAGCTGACCTTCGCAAAGACCCGATTCGGTGATTCAATTTGACCGTTAGCTAGACGATGGATCCCTTTGGCCCGATAGCGCACCACACTCGGCATTAATCGCAGATAGGCAGAGGCAGAAATGCGTCGCACCCCGTATTCAAATACAGATCAATGGTGCGATCCTCCATGCCGGCTTCAATTGGGTTGTGCAACAAGTTGAAACCGTAGACTGCATCGGGGTAATCCGACAACTGTGTCCGGACATCGTTTAATACCGACTCCAATCGATCCAGGCCTAATCCACCGGATCCGAAGAAGCCAATCATCCCAGCCTTAGCCATAGACACCACAATGTCCACAGAACCAATGCCACCAGCCATAGCACCGGCAATGTAGTTGAGTCGGACTCCGTGCGCGCGACGAAAGCTACAGGCTCCTAAGTCATCAGGCCTCATTGCGGGAATCCATCCTTGCAAAGAGCCCAGGTTGGACAGTGAGGTCACCATCTCCGGCTGCACTTTAATCAGACCACGGTCCCGAGCTGGTGTTTCAATCACGGCTAGCGGTTGCTCCAGATCCTCAATTGCCGCGATAATGCCCTGCTCTGAGGTGATCAAGTCAGAGGATCCTGAAGATGAGGTCATGATCGTAGGGCTAGGTGTGGGGCTTTGAGGGATCCGTACCGCTGGGATAGGAGGGGCCTCTACTGAGGAGGTTTCAACAGTCTCCAGGACACTAGCCAGATCTACGTGACCGTAGAGATCCTTGTAAATCCGAGAGCTAAGGATTTCACGGTGGAAGGTTTCACTGCGGTAGAACGCTGGGTCATACGCTTCAACCACCACGTGAAAGTTCGTCCCACCAAATCCGAAGGAGTTGACACAAGCTCGCCGAGGGGTCGCCCCAGCATGGTTCCACTGCACAGTTTCAGTGTTGATAATGAACGGACTCTCCGCCAAGTTAATCCGAGGGGAGGGGGTTTCAAAGTTCAAGGTTGGAGGTACCACACCGTGACGGACACTTTGAATTGCCTTGATCAGTCCTGCCACACCAGCAGCTGTCTTGAGGTGACCAACCATGGATTTGATGGATCCTAGATAGGTGGAGTGACGTGGCTTGATATCTGCGAAGACCTGCATCAAGGATGAGAATTCAGCCACATCCCCCACTGAGGTTGAAGTTCCGTGCGCTTCGACATATCCAATCGTGGTGGGATCGATACCTGTATCGTCATAGGTCCGCATCATCGCCAACGTCTGTCCTTGGATGCTAGGAGCCGTAATCCCACTGCCGCGACCATCAGAAGAACTACCTACACCGCGAATGACTGCGTAGATCTTGTCTTCAGCCGCTTCTGCATCACTCAATCGCTTCAGTAATAGGATCCCACACCCTTCACCCATCACAAAGCCATCAGCCTTCGCATCAAACGGACTGCTCCCTTTGGCCGACAATGCGTAGGTCTTACAGAAGCCAACATAGGCACTGGCAGACATGGTGGAATCGGACCCGCCCATCACGACCATGTCAGCTTCACCCAGTCGCAAACTCTTGACCGCGTGGTCTAGTGCCGCCATCGAGGCTGCACAAGCGGCATCCAGAATGACGTTACCCCCTTGAAGGTCAAAGCAGAAGGCGACCCGGCCGGCCACGATATTCGGCAGTCCACCCGCCATCGAGTCTTCTGTACAGGAGGGGATCCGGTCATGAATTGACTTGCGAGCTTGCTCAACCATTTGAGTCCGCACTGCCTCAGGTAGAGACTGGAAAACTTCAGAAGATTGGAACGCTTCAACCACTTCATCAAAGACCATCCGGGGGGCGGCCAAGTCATGATGCTCAGGTACCGATGTCCCGATAATCACTTTCACCCGCTTTTTGTCGAAGGGTCGCTCATGGTATCCACTGTCTTGGAAGGCTTCTCGGGTGGCTAGGAGGGCCATCTTTTGGGCTCGATCCATCTGAATAGCAGTCTTAGGCGTGATACGGAAGTCCTTAGGTTTGAACTGGAAGTTGGGGACAAAGGCTCCGATTTTGGAATAGGACTTATCAATCGTCTTCGGATCCTCGTCATAGTATGTTGCAATTTTCCAGCGGTAAGGACTGTCTTGAGGAATCTCACGAATAGCATCGTGGCCATTCAAAATGTTGTTCCAGAACTCCTCCGTGGAGTCAGCATCAGGCATCAATGCCCCCATACCGACCACCGCAATCGGCTCCAATAACGGAGATTGAAAGCGGGTAGAGGTAGAGGCCGGTTGAGCTTGTGGTTTACTAGGGGCAGCAGGAGGCATCGACTGAGCCATGACCGCTTGACCATTGGTGTACTGCTTGATAGGAGCCGCAGGGGCGGTAGAGGCCACCGGCGTTTTCACAGGAGCAGAGGGAGGGGCAGCAGGAGTTGTGGGTGTCACTGAAGAGCTGCTGCCAGTCGGTGGAACAGGTGATTGAATAGGGTGCCCTATCACGTAGAGCTGGGCCAATGTCTCCAGCAACACCAAACGGCTATTCCGCTTAGTCCGATTCGCCGCCAGAATCGTCACGCCGTCCGTTCCCAACGTGTCTTGAGCCAGACGAGCTAAACGACTAGTTGGCCCCATATCCACGAAGACCCGAGCGCCTAGTCCCTGCAGACGCTGCAACTGAGCTGGATAGTTCACAGGTGCAATAAACGCACAATCTAACAGAGCTCGTGTTTGAGACGAATCTAATGTGGACCAGGGCAATAAATCCCCTGTTAAACCAGAGATAACTGGAATGGAGGGAACCAGGAACTGAGCAGTCCGTAAGGCATCACGATAGGCTTGGTGCGCCTCAGCTAAGAAGGGAGAATGATAGGGCGTTTGCACCTCCAAACGGTGGGGCTGGATCCCTCGCTTCACGGCCTCTTCACTCAGAGTCTGCACATCTTCCTGGCGGCCCGATACGACGAGCTGATGTGCTGAGTTCCGGTTAGATACAACCACTCGACCTGCACTGGCTTGAACAAGGTCTAGACTCACGGCTTCTGGCCCCACTAAAGCCACCATGGATCCTTGAGGATAGGTCGCCAGTCCTTGGAAGGGAGCAGTCGTCAGCCGCATCAGTTCCTTTAAGTCGAAGGCCCCCGCAATATGGCAAGCCGTCAGTTCACCCACGCTGTGACCCCCGACGAAGGCAGGTTCAACACCAAAGGTTTTCAACAGACGTGCCACAGCAGCTGATACAGCCACCGTCGCCGGTCGTTGCCATAACGGATCCGTAGACGCTTCAAACGAGAGGGGACGTCCCACTAAGGCCTGATAAGCTCCACTGGCTTCATTCAACACCTGGGCAACAACAGGACTTAAGGTGTTTAGGTCCGCCACCAAACCAGGGTAAAGGGATCCTGATCCGGGGAATAACCAAGCCATCGGCTGCGGTGCGGGTAGAGGTAGCGGATGCCACCAGATGCTTTGCAAGGGTAAGGTCTTGCCTGCCGATTGCTGTAACGTCCTAGCCAGCTGAGCCTCTGAGGTCTCGGCACGATTGACAACTAGCGCAAAGGCATGGGTTCCGGATCCCTCGGTGCGGATAACAGGTTGATCCGGGTGAAGTGTTAGCAATGAATAGATCCGTGCTGCCAGAGTCGGCAATTCAGTTAAGGATCCTTGACCTACCACAAGAACCCAATCGTCAACTGAGGGTGATGATGTGACCGGAGTCGCAGGCTGTGGAGCAACCGAAGCGGGAGCTACGGGGACAGTGGCAGGTGCCAGAAGAGCGGCTAGGTCCTGGAGAGCATAATCTTGATGGCTCGCCAAAGACACGCCCAGTTGATGAGATAGTTGGGCCAATTCCGCTGGAGTCAAACCAAGATCTGCTTGCAATGTGAGATGAGGCGTCAGCCAATCCGCTTCATAATTACGGAGACTAGCTACCGCCTGCGCCACTTGCTTGATGAAATCCGGCGTCTGAGTGGGAGGAGTCGGGGGCATCGGAGTAACCGGAGTGGGGGCAACAGGTGCTGGAGCACTGGCAGTCGGAGCAGGATCCGAGCTAACTCCCATCTGAGCCAACTGTTGAGCCGCTTCAGGCGGCAGTTCTGCACCATCAAGACCCGCCATTAGCTCAGCCATCATGCCCGAGGGTTCACCGGTGGAAGTATTCTGACGCTCTTGAGCCAGTCTCACCAAGCTAGCGATAGTAGGATAATCAGTAATTTGATCATCTTCACTCGCTTGTACCCGGAACTGTTGACCTACCTTCAGCAGGATCTCCACGTGCTTGAGGGAATCCACCCCAAGGTCGGCATCCAAATCATGATCCACTTGGAGCTCTTCAATTTCGTAACCTGTACAGTCAGAGATGATGTTTAAGACTCCCGCTTCAACTTCAGCATTAGACACGATGACGTAGTCATTATCTGGAGCGGTTGGTGCCGTTGCCGGTGATAACGAGGGAGTCGCTTGTGGGGCCGTTGCACTAGGTTGAATAGTCGGTTCTGGCACCGCCTGTGTTGACAATCCCATCTGGGACAATTGCTGAGCGGCTTCGGGAGGCAGGTCGCCGTCCATCCCGGCCATCAAGCCCGCCATGAGATCCGCCGGCTGTTCACCTGTTGCGGTGTTTTGCCGTTCCTGAGCCAATGTCACCAAGCTGACGATGGTGGGATAATCGGTGATTTGATCATCTTCACTCGCTTGCACCCGGAACTGTTGACCCACCTTCAATAGGATCTCCACATGCTTCAAGGAATCCACACCCAAGTCTGCGTCTAGGTCATGGTCTAACTGCAGTTCTTCAATCTCGTATCCTGTACATTCAGAGATGATGGAGAGAACGCCACTTTCCACCTCACTATTTGAAACCACCACATAATCGTTGGCCGGATCCGTTACAACCGCAGCGGGGGCAGATGGCACAGGAGCCGTTGCCATAGGGGCTTCCACAGGAACTGTTGCCGTAGTAGGGGCAGGGGATGAGGTTGCGGGTTGACCCGGATCCATCTGTTGGACCAACTGCTGAGCGGCTTCAGAAGGGAGATCCGCACCATCCAGGTTTGCCATCAAACCAGCCATCAAACCGGCAGGCTGTTCGCCCGTTGCCGTGTTTTGCCGCTCCTTAGCTAGAGTTACCAAGCTGACGATGGTGGGATAATCCGTAATTTGGTCATCCTCACTGGCCTGCACTCGGAACTCCTGACCCACCTTAAGTAGGATCTCCACATGTTTCAGCGAGTCCACACCCAAGTCTGCATCCAGGTCATGATCCAATTGCAGTTCTTCGACCTCATAGCCTGTGCATTCTGAAATGATATCGAGCACACCCGTTTCAACATCAGTGTCAGAGCGCATAACGTAGTCATTATTCGTCGGATCCGTTGCTGCCGCGGGTTGAACCGGATCCGGTTGAGGCGCAATCGGTGGTGTTGTGAACTCGGGGGTCATAACTGGTGCCATCGGCTGAGTTGAGGCCACGTTCAATTGAGCTAACTGCTGTGCTGCATCCTCCGGAAGGTCAGCGCCTTCCATTCCAGCCATCAAGCCAGCCATTAAACCCGCCGGTTGTTCGCCTGTTGCGGTATTCTGACGATCCTTGGCTAGGGTCACCAAGCTGACGATAGTGGGATAATCCGTAATTTGGTCATCCTCACTGGCCTGCACTCGGAACTCCTGACCCACCTTAAGTAGGATCTCCACATGTTTCAGCGAGTCCACACCCAAGTCTGCATCCAGGTCATGATCCAATTGCAGTTCTTCGACCTCATAGCCTGTGCATTCTGAAATGATATCGAGCACACCCGTTTCAACCTCGCTATCAGACCGCATAACGTAATCACTGGCCGCCTCCGGCATCGGCACCGCTGCTGTTACAACCGGAGCTGTTACGCCTGAAGCCGCCTCAACTGGAGCTGGCGCCGGAGAAGGAGGTGTCGGTGTTTCAACGCCCATCTGAGACGACAATTGCTGCATAGCCTCAGGGGGTAAATCAGTTCCTTCCATCCCCGCCATCAAACCCGCCATGAGACCCGCTGGTTGTTCGCCTGTTGCCGTATTTTGGCGCTCCTTGGCAAGGGTAACCAGACTGACGATAGTAGGATAATCTGTAATTTGATCATCTTCACTGGCTTGCACTCGGAACTGTTGCCCCACTTTGAGTAGGATCTCCACATGCTTCAAGGAATCCACACCCAAGTCTGCATCTAAATCGTGATCGAGCTGGAGCTCTTCAATCTCGTATCCTGTGCACTCTGAGATGATTTGCAGAACGCCAGCCTCAACGCCAGCCTCAGAGACCATAACGTAATCATCGCCGCCAGTTGCTGTAGCCGCTGGGGCCGGAGGGGTTACCGTTGCTGGAGCAGCAGTCACGCTCCCATTAGTGAAAGGGGTTGAGTAGGATCCATTAGGTGCCATAGACTTAGCTGTCGTTCCATTGCGGAATCGCCGTGTCATCCCTTTAGCCGTTGACGGGTGACCTTCGATTAACAGGTGGGCATCCACACCCCCAAATCCAAAGGAGCTCACAGCCGCCAAACGATAAGGATCCTCTTCTGGCCAGGGTTGAGGTGATTTCAGGAGTTCAAACTGATCAAACTGGTCCTGCAATTCAGACCGTGGGGTCCGGAAGATGGTCGGCGGCAGGATCGCTTCATTCAAGCTCCGACAAGCCTTGAACAATCCAGCCATACCGGAGGCCGCCAACAAATGGCCAATGTTACCCTTAATAGATCCAATCGTGTAGGGATGTGTCGTCTTAGTGAAGAGCTCATTCATGGACCGCAATTCAGTCAAGTCCCCCTTCTGAGTGCTGGTGGCATGGGCCTCTACCAACCGCACATCGGTCGGATCCACCCCAGCCATCTGGTACGCTGCCTTCATGGCGCGCACTTGGCCATCAAGCTGAGGCGACACGAAACCAGAGCCGGAGCCATCCGAACTAAACCCAATCCCACGAATGACCCCGTAAATTGGATCGTTAGCAGCCTCAGCATCCTCTAGTCGCTTTACGAGCACTGCTCCGATCCCTTCGCCGATGGCGGATCCACTCGCATTCTGGTCGAAGGGGAGAACCGCATCCCGAGCCAAGAGACCCATTTGGGCATAGTGTACAAACCGCGAGGGCACCACCTCTACTGAGAGAGCCACGATAATCGCCGCATCGCAATGACCAGAGCACAAGGCATCCCAGGCGATCTGAGTCGCTGCAATCGTGCTAGCGCAGGTGGCATCCATCACAATGTGACCGCCCCCGAAATTGAAGGTCTTGCTGATAATCGAGGTCATTAGACTACCTGATTCAGCCAAAAACCCTTCAAAGCCAGGATTGGGGAAATACCGCTCGTGACCCGCCATCACCTCAGCTCGGATCCGGTCGGCTTGCTCTGGGGGCAGCGCATTGAGGCTCTCGACTTCACTCAACAGCGACTGCAGCTTTAACCGGCGGTTGATCGAGGTGCTGGCTTGCTCTTTTGGAAACATCTTTTGGCAGCACATGATCACCCGCGTCGACTCACGATTAAGGTCGGGGTGGTTTTTCATAACCCGGTCAACAACCTCTAACATTGGTAGGATCCGGGGATCGAAATTACGGGTTGTGCTAGGCGGCAATCGAAATTTTTGAGAGCGAATCTGGAGCTCAGGGATCTTAGCCCCAAGACAGGTTCCCACTTGGGGGCGAAGTGCGGGTGGCAAGTAACGATCCTCAATCAAGCTGACTGAGGAGCGGTTACCGAGGACGTTCTGCCACATTGGGTCCAGACCAATCGCGTCAGGAAATAGACAGTCCATACCCACGACGGCTAGCCGATCTCGAGCCGCAGGCGACAAGGCCGGGTGTGATGGAGCAGGATAAGTTAAAACGCTAGTCATGACGTGACTCCTGATTCGTTCAGAGGATACGGACTATCAACGTGAATATGACGAAATGTAGGGTGTGCAGGTACAGCAGGATCCTAACGGGTAGAGATGATTACCTAAGCCCAGTGTTCACAAACGTGGCACCTGAGATGTCAACGTAATCCCCTGGAGCTGTAATAAGATGGCATTATTTTTACCAGGATCCACAAAATACAGCTCACCTAGCGACTCTGTCGTGCCATCTTCCGTAGACGCCACACAGATCACAGCTTCCAACGCGTCAACACCCGGCACCCAAGCCAGACGCTTAAAGGTTTTGGGCAGACCACTGTATTTGTCAAACCCACTGCGCGTCGCTGACTCCACCTGAAAGGCCCCATCCAACATAGCCATTGGCAAAACACAATGGGGCATTACTGGGGCAGTGAGCCGGAGTTGCGCCCGTGACCGATGACCCACCCCTAATTCCATTGTCTCGATCACCTGGAAAATGGGCCCATTGGGGAAACGGTGGGGGTATAACCCGGCCCGAGGTCGGGATTGAGGATCCTGCAGCGGTTCAATAGCCAGGTGACCTAAATCCGTGAGGTGCCCGTGTTTGATAATGCCTTCCGCATGGAGTTGTTCCTGGCTTGTTTTTCCTTTGTAGGAGTAAAGGCGAGCTCGGGTGTGTTGAGCATCAATGGCCTCCACTTCAGCGTAGAGCGGCTTGGATCCCTGGACTATGTACAGCATTTGACCAATCTGGAAGTCTAGGAGTTCGCAGGGGGGTAGTGTCGGAATGAGTCGAGCGGAGGCTTCTGCTGCCATTTCCATAAAGTAGACAGCTGGAATTACAGCAACTCCATGAAAGGTATGGTCTTGCAACATGACCTCAGCCTTCGGATCTAAGACTCGCTCAACCCGTAACCACTGACCTGTCCGCTCTTCTACTACTCGATCCATGAGGGGGGTCGGTTCAGCTGGGCTAGCCCCTGCAGTCGCTGGAACTGCACTAGGAGGTACACCCGCTTGGGCTTGGCTCGCTAACTGCTTCAACCCGGTTCCACCCTGATCGGCTCCCTGCATTCGCAAAAAACACTGCCCGGTGGCATCAAACATGTGAACAACGGGAAAGGCTTTGTCCTCCATATTGGTCCAGATTCGACACTGCCCCTGCGTCATCCTCGGCGCAACATCTGGCAACCAGCGAATTTCCCCGATATAGAGGGGAGGACCTGACCAGGCCTGCATGATGGTGCAGATGGTCATGCCATAAGCCTGAAAGATGCCATCAATAAATGTAACGGGTGCGTAACATCCACTCAAGTCAGTGGTGGTAGTCATTGAGGCTTCAGTCAGCCCTAAAGCACAGTTCAAGTCCAATGCGTCAACAACCTGGAATGTGGATCCATGGGTTTGAAACTTCAACCATTCGCATGGATATAGATCACCCTTAGACCAGTGGAGCACCTCACCAGGGCCGTCAGTAATTGAACGGGACGGTTGATAAGCGGCACTGTCATCTAAGCCATCTTGAATCACACTGGATTGATCGGACAGGCTCACCTGCATTTCCGCAAAAACCCAGGTTCTATTTTTGTAGCTGGCAGAAATCGTCGCTTTCACGAGAGCTTCAGTTGCTGATTGAGTCAGTGTTTCCACCTCTGCAATCAACAGTACAGGCTCATCTCGCACGAGCCGGACCGCTTTCTTCAGATAAATCTCTCGGACTGCAAAGGGCTGAAACTCTGGGAAGAGATGAGCAGCCGCTTCAACCCCGACTTCCATACCCATGACAGCCGGAACCCAAGCAGTGCCCTGATAACGATGATGATCCAAAAACAGGATCCGTTTGCTCTCTAACCAGTGTTCAGCCCTCAGAGACTTTCCCGGCGCATGCTCCACCACTGAGCCCATCAAGGATCCTTTGAGCTGTGATGACGGTGATTGAACAGAGGCCTGAGCCGCAGATCCTCCATCCGCCAAAACTTGAGCAGAAGCCTCTTTCTTCAACAAATCATCCAGTCCGGTCCAATTAGGACTGATGTAGACCATCGCTGGTGATTGCGGAGAGAGGACAGGATTCAACTCATGGAGAAAGGCTTCACCGCCCTCTTGAGGAGTTAAAAATTCAACTCCGTAGGATTGCAACATCTGCTTAGTAGGGCCACTGACGGCAATGCCAACGCCGTCCCATGCCCCCCAACCAATAACGCGAGCAACGGGTAGTACGCCTCGCTGGTTATGGGCTCGTGCAATCCCCGACAACAGTGAGTTCGCACTGGCATAATCCACTTGGCCGCTGTTACCAAACCGGCTAGCAATGGATCCAAAACCGATGAAAAGGGGGACCTGCAATGTTTCTGCCGCCTGCAATAAGTTCACGGCCCCAGCTACTTTGACATCAATGACTTGGTCAATGATGGACCACTCTTTCCGACTCAGCATCCGATCCGTTTCCACACCACCTAGACCGGCAACGTGAACTAGAATATCCAAGCGACCATGGCGAGTTTTAATCGATTGGAGACAGTCCAGAACAGCCTGCTGATCCCGTACATCCACAGCCGCATACTCAACTACGGATCCTAACTTTTCAAGAGATTTCAAGGTGTCTACTGAGTCTACCGCTCGAGTTTTACGGCGCCATTGTTCCCGAGGTTCCCGAGGGGGGCAGCCGGGATGAGTAGCTTTATACTCTTTGATGAAATCAGCTTCTCGTGCCTTTCGGTCTGCTGGGGACAGTGCACTGAGTGCTCGAACTTCATCCGTCAGAGGGGTTCGGCCTAGAAATATCAACTTGCACCTTGTTTGCTGAGCGAGGGCCTCGGCACAGACAGCTCCGATACCACGAGCTCCCCCTGCAAACACCACAACGGACTCTGCCGTGATGGGAGGTGTGGTCTGATCCACCTCGATTTCACGAACACTCAGAGTGGCTCGTTGCCCCTGTTTCCATCCGTACGCGGTGCGAAACGATTGATCAGGTTGATGAAGTTCACTCAGAATCTGTTGAGCTTGGGCCTCTAAACTATCTGCCGGATCCATGTCAATCGAGCGGAAGGAGGTCTCAGCCATCTCCATGTGCAGTGGATGGATAAGCCCCTCTAGGCCAACAGTTAAGGGATTGACAGTGGCATCGGGATCTAAGCCAAAGCGACCTCCCTGCGCTGTAATAAAGTGAAAGAACGACAAGGAATTCTCATTAGTCAAACTAATCGCTCGGGCGATTGCAATGGCAGATCGTAATCGTTCACGCGCGTGTGCCCACCACTGGTGTGCCCAAGCTTCATGGCGTGTACTTAGAAACAAAATCCCTTTCAGATCCCCTGTGATTTGACGGATGCGTTTGACTACCGTCTCAACTGTATCCGGATCCATCTGGTCAAGGATGATGGTGGGCGCGGATCGCTCCAGCGGCTGAGATTGTAGGAGTAGAACGTGGATACCCTGTTGCCGACACTGCCCCATTAGAGAGGTCACTAACTCTGAGCCATCATCCACAATCAGGACATGGTGGGTCCCGAGAGGAGAAGCCGAACCCTCGACAGGCTGGGGGGGATCCATCACAGCAGCTTCGATCAGACGACGAACTTTACCAGAACTCATACGGACCCATTCCTTTCTAAAATCAGAACATCCTCGCTCAGCCCCCTAGGTTAACCGCTAACACAGGGCTATGACTGCTAAGGGCAAAGCTTACTCCTCATTTCTCAATCAGCCTATGATCACGATTACATAATCGGGATTCTGAAGTGATTCACAACACATCTACGGATCAATCTACCCGTAGTGGCCCATGCACCCCAGCACTGTCCTCCAAAAGGATACCGGTAAATGGTATGAATGATACACCGATCCACCTGTCCCCCTTGCTTATCCTTTTTGACCCCAAGCTGCCCAAACAACTGATCGGACAACTTACTTGATAACTTGGAATACTATTCAAAACAGTATTGGATGATAACTTAGTCTAAGCGCAGGTCAGACGAATTGCTGGCTATCCCAAACACATTCAGTTGTCTCATTTTAGAAACCAAATGAATCATTAAGTGAGGGAATTATCCCAACGATGAACAAATCGAAGCCACTGTTAACTAATTCTAGATTGCAGTTTATCTCCTTGATTTGACACTAAAGTTACTAGAGTAATTCATTGCAGTGTGGTTTTACTAAGGATCCTTGTCTATTGAATTCAGTGATAGTACTCCGACTCCGAAACGCTTTAAACTCCGGGTCCTGATTCCCTAAACAGACTTGTTGTGTTGCTATTGAAGATCACCCAGGCAGACAGTCGGGTGCAGATATCAGCCAGGCCGTTTAACAACACCATCAATCGCTCAAACGATTCAATAGAGAACTGTGCACTAAGTGTTTTTCAACAGCAGAGCCACTTCTTTGGCAAAATAGGTCAGGATCATATCAGCGCCAGCTCGCTTCATTGCCGCGAGGGTCTCCATCATCACTTTTTGACCATCAATCCAGCCCCTCTGGTCAGCAGCTTTGATCATGGCGTACTCCCCACTAACGTTGTAGGCGGCAATCGGGAGTTCTGTGGCCTCGCGCACACGATAAATGATATCTAGATACGCTAGAGCTGGCTTGATCATTACTATGTCAGCCCCTTCCATCTCATCTAATTCCACTTCCCGGATGGCTTCTCGAACA
>CAYUEE010000048.1:27514-32284 GCA_964443615.1 uncultured bacterium
ACGTCGAGGTACGGCCCGGCGGGTTTCACCATCACGAGATCGGCGCCTTCTGCGTCGTCGAGCGTCGTCTCGAGGACGGCTTCTCGAACATTGGCCGGATCCATTTGATAGGTCTTCTTGTCACCGGCTTTGGGGGCGGATCCTAAAGCATCACGAAAGGGGCCATAGTAGGCGGAGGCGTATTTGGCGGAGTAAGCCAGGATACTGACATGGGTGTACCCTGCATCATCTAAGGCGGTGCGAATTTCACCGACACGCCCATCCATCATGTCTGAAGGAGCCACCACATCCGTTCCCGCATCAGCTTGAGAGAGGGCTTGCTTCACCAATACTTCAACAGTCTCATCATTCAAAATTTCGCCATCCTGCACAATGCCATCGTGCCCATCGCTGTTGTACGGATCCAATGCCACATCGGTTACGACCACTATTTCAGGTACCGCTTGCTTAATTTCACGAACACAATTTTGAATTAGGCCATCGGGGTTAAAGCTTTCAGAGCCGTGGGAATCTTTTTTCTCTTCAGGAACGGCTGGAAATAGGGCAATGGCAGGGATCCCCAGTTCATAAGCAGTTTCAACTTCTTTCAACAACCGATCAAGGGTATAGCGAAAGGATCCAGGCATAGACTCCACTTCCACCTGCTGATCTTGACCTTCCATCACAAATAGGGGATAGATCAGATCCTGTGTTTGCAAGACAGTTTCTTGGACCAAGCTTCGAATGGCAGGGGTCCGACGCAGCCGACGGGGACGGTAGACTAGGGATTCCAGCATGGTTATACCTTTGTGGACGCGGATTACTGCTCAGATTAAATGGATCCTGGACAGTGTTTGTACCGCTTTACATTGTCCCATGCTGGGTTGCCGGCTGGATCCTACTTCACGTTGCTTCATGAGATGCCAGATAACGGTTAAAACTAGCGTCTCCAGATGCTCGTATGATGCGGCTTACCGACTCATTATTTCTGCCTGTTGTTTGACCCTTGCTGATTATTCTCGGATGAGTAGCTTGAGCTCAGGATCCACTCGCAGACTTGGAGCACTGTTCAAGCACAGATGAATCAAACAAGCACTGGACTAATATCAATGAATACGGGGCTGAAGGGGCTCGAACCCTCGACCTCCTGCGTGACAGGCAGGCGCTCTAACCAACTGAGCTACAACCCCATTGATTGGCAGGATTCAATTATGCATAGACTCAGGATCCATGTCAACCTATGAAAGAGCTCGATTTGGAGGCTCAATCTATTGTCACCTCGCGGACTACTTATGGATGACCTTATACGTCAAAGTCAATTGTTAATTCAGGCTGCTCCGCAGCATCAGGTCCCGGCTCCGGTGATGAGGGCGGTGGCGGCGATTTTGGTAGTTGTGGCTAAGGAGTTGGACCACCTGTTCTACTATGTGCCGGTCTACCCCGATCAAAGCTGGTTGACGATTGCGACACCGCCAAGTCCCCAGGATCCTGATGGCCAAAGCTGGATCCCGGCGTTCGGATCTGAGGGGGATGGGGAGCAGACGATTGTGGAGCTTTCTGAAGAGACAGAGTTGGGGCTTCAGACAATTGGAGTGGTAGAACTGCTGTTTTTGTGCATGGGATTGAAGCAGGCGGATGGCTTAGTGTTTTATGACACTGAGGGGGATCGGCAAGCTGGTAAAACGGTGGCTCGCGCGGTTCTTCAACATGAAATCCACCAGCAATTGGCCCAGCTTCAACAACAAAAGAACCAGGATCCGACCCCTCCCCCCAATCTGGCTTGATGGTTTGAAGGATCCTATACTGACTTGAATGACCTCTGCGGCTGTGTATTATGAATGGGGAGATGAGATAAGCTTGCGTTGCTAATAGGAGAAAGGCCGTGAGTCAAGGAAATGAGAACGGGTTTACTGTTGATGTATTGGCAGCACAGATTGCCCATCTAACTGAGGTCATCATAGTCGGTCAACAGGCGGAAGAAGCCTGGAGAGAGGAACAGCGACGTTGGCAGGCAGAGGATCGACAATGGAAGGAGGATGACCGCCGCTGGAAGGAGACTATGCATGCTGATCTCGCTAAGTGGGAGGCAGTGACGAGGAGTCAGGCGGAGAGTGTTGATCGGCTTAGTCGTGTGGCTGAGATCCTCATTGAGGAACTGCGACAAAAGGATCCAGGATCCCCCATCTTCACCCCCCAGAACGATCACTGAATTGACTCTGAATTGACTCTAAATTGACTTATTGATCTAAAGGATCCTGTTCATCCCTCTGGGATTGCGCTTGAGGGAGACGGGTGAGTAAGGGTAGGTTTTCGTAGGATTTAATCATGAGTTTGAGGAAGTTTTTCTCCGCAAGAGCTTGGTCATTTCGGAGTTGAAGAGCGCTGATGACGCCGATGCCCAGAATCGCGACGACGGCAATGAAAAGTAGGGCGTACCAAGGTGCCAATAGACTAGCGGCGGTTAATCCTCCGATGACAACCGTGAAGGCGACGAGATAAAAGGATCCTGCCCCCCTCCAAGGATTAGGGTTAGGTGGATGGGATGGTGGTGAAGGATCCGGCATGGGAGTTGGGTTGGAATAACGAGGGAATTCAGGATCCCTATCATCATAAACGTGTAGGGGTTTGGCTTCGATGCCGTTGAGGAGATCGCGGATACTGTAGTTGCGGTTTTTGCCTTGAAATTGGGTTTCGCCTCGTTGTTCAAGACTGATGAGGCGGTCGTATTCAACGAGTTCTTCAGGATCCTCGGGTAAAGGGATCCATTCGGAGACTTGGAGGGCGGAGATGGTTTTGTGGATGGTAGTGAAGGTGTGGCGAATGTGGGAGAGGGCGTCGCGTTGGGTGGAAGGGGATCCTGTGACGCGGATGAAGAGTTTGCTGTCTTCGAGGTCGGCTTTGATGTAAGCGCGGTTGCCTCCGATTTGGAGGACGACGCCGGTACGCCAGTAGGTGCGTTTGGCGATGTAGGTGTACATTTTGACGATGAAGCGGGTGATGACGCTGCCGGGGAGGACGTTGTAGTGCAGTTGCAGAGTGAGGGCTCGGTCCCAGGATCCGGTGTCGGGTTCTTCTTTGGGCAGGAGGTCGGGGATGAGATAGGTGTTGGGTGGGTGGTCTAAGGGGAAACAGGTGAGCTAATTCAAGGGGGAGGATCTGAAGGTTATTCCCGCGTAGGATCCTTTCCTTTCGAGAGCCCCGCCACTGCTCGACATACTCTCCCAAGATCAACTGTCGTAGCTCTGTTAATTCCCCAATTTCGGGAGGGAGTTCTTGTAAACCAAGGCCCGCCAGATCGAGGGTGTGCCAGCCTTCCTCTTTGGCTTGCCGAATCAGCTCCCGTGCGCGGCTCTGCGGATCCATGTTCCCCTCCAACGACCTCCCCAACTATACTCCAGGGGCATTAGGATCCTACTCCCCTCCCAGTTGCAAAAGGATCCTGTGAGGCCCTGCCTGACACTGACTTCACTCTGAATTAAGCTCGGCTCAGCCTGTCCAAGACCACCCTCACCTTGGCATCCGCCCCATCGGCCTCGGCCTATCCCCAGCCTTCCTTTAGAGCTGCCCAGTATTCTAGAGCTGCCCAGTATTCCTCGGCCTATTCCCACTATTCTTTAGGATCCGTTCAATCTGCCTTGGCCTATCCCCAACATTAGTTGGCATCCGCTCAGTCTGCTTTGGCCTATCCCCAGTCTTCCTTGGGATCCGTTCAACATTAACGGGTCTATCCCCAACATTAATCGGAATATCCCCAACATTCCAAATAGGAGCTCAGGAGGTGCAGAGGCTCGTTTCGGGCTCATGTCCCCAGGATCGTGTACGCGCCCACCCAATGGATCCTAAAAGACACGAACGAAAAATGATTTAGGGCAGTAGCCTAGACAAGACTCCATTACCCGACCAGGATCCTTCATGTCCATCGACATTCAACGCGCCCGCCACGACACTCCCGGTTGTCAGCATGTCTTGCACTTCAACAACGCCGGTGCCGCCCTAATGCCCCAAGTCGTCACCGATGCCGTCATTGACCACCTCCAACTAGAATCCCGCATCGGAGGATACGAAGCCGCCGCCCACAACCGGGACGCCATCGACCAAGTCTACGGATCTGTAGCCCGCCTACTGAACTGCCACCCCCACGAAGTCGCCATCATTGAAAACGCCACCCGCGCCTGGGACATGGCCTTCTACGCTCTACCTCTGCAACCGGGGGATAGGATCCTAACCGGCCAATCGGAATACGCCAGCAACTACATCGCCTTTTTGCAAATCGCCCGCCGCACCGGAGTTGATATTGAAGTGATCCCCAACGATGCCTCCGGCCAACTCTCCCTCCCCGCCCTGGAAAACGCCATTACCCCCGCCGTTAAACTCATTGCCATTACCCATATCCCCACCAACGGTGGCCTTGTCAACCCGGCCCCTGCCATTGGTCGTATCGCCCAGCAAGCCGGGATCCTCTACCTCCTCGATGCCTGCCAATCCGTCGGTCAAATGCCCATAGATGTAGACGCCATCGGCTGTGACTTCCTCTCGGCCACCGGACGCAAATTCCTGCGCGGCCCCCGAGGCACCGGCTTTTTATATGTGAAAGGATCCCTCATTGAAACCCTAGAGCCCCCCTTCCTCGATCTCCATGCCGCTGAATGGACCGCCCCCGACCAGTACACCGTCCGCCCCGACGCCCGCCGCTTTGAAACCTGGGAAACTAATTACGCCGGTAAACTTGGCCTCAATGTTGCCATCAAGTACGCTTTTAACTGGAACCTAGACTCCATCTGGACCCGTATT
>CAYUEE010000049.1:0-31832 GCA_964443615.1 uncultured bacterium
ACTATGTCCTTCTCTATGCATTTTCTAAAGGTATCAGTGTTGTGACCCATCGTCAACTGGGTACTGCTGCTGCCCTAAGGTGGATGATAAGGCTTAACTTTAGCTATGAAGGATCCATTATTTGGAAAATGAAGGCAGGCATGGGGGACGTTATTTTTGCTCCACTCTATCAAGTCTTAAAGGAGAGGGGAGTAAAGTTTAAGTTCTTCCACAAAGTGACTAACTTACAACTTGACCCAACTCATCAGTCTGTGGCAAGGATTATTCTAAAGAAGCAAGTCAACCTCAAGGATCCTAGCAAAGACTATGACCCCTTAATTACTGTGAAAGGCTTACTGAGCTGGCCTGCTAATCCTTTGTATGAGCAAATCCAATCAGGGGAAATCTTGGAGCAAAACAACATTGACCTAGAATGCTTTTGGACAACCTGGCCTCAGCTTCACGATGAGGAAATAATAGAACTGAGTAAAGGGAGTGACTTCGACAGTGTTCTGCTAGGTATCTCGATTGGGGCTTTACCTTACACATGTGCAGATATTATAAAAGTTAATCCACAATGGCAACGTATGGTTGAGAAAGTGCAAACAGTCTCTACTCATGGTATCCAACTTTGGTATAGAGAAGATAGACCAAGAAGTTCTAAGACAACACAATCACTAATCGGCGGCTACATTGAGCCCTTTAGTACTTGTGCCAATATGAGCTATCTGCTCCCTCAGGAACAATGGAGTAATAGGGAAAAACCAACAGGCCTGTTTTACATCACTGGTACGCTAGAGGACCCAGGAATCCCAATTCCAGTCTCACTCAATCATGACTTTCCAGAGTCCCAGCACTTGCGAATAGAGGCTAAACTATCAAGTTTCTTAGGGCATTCTTCCTCAATATTCCAGTCAGACACAACAAGCCTGTCAAAACAAGATGATGCAGGTGTGGATATACTCGCTCAATACTGCAGCGTTAACATCAGTCCTTCTGATCGGTATGTAATGTCCACTCCAAATAGTTGGAAGTATCGCCTGAGGCCAGATCAATCTGGCTACGACAACCTTTTTTTAGCAGGGGACTGGACAGATAATGGAATGAATTCTGGTTGCGCAGAAGCTACAACCATGTCAGGTATGCAAGCAGCCAGAGCAATTCTTGACCATAAATTTGGGCTGCCATTTGAACGCCGTATTATTGGAGAACACGACTCATGGCTAAGGCTCAACTTCTGATAGTAGATGTGAGGAACCTATGACTAGTACAAGTTTACCCTACTTTGATTTCATCATTGCAATGCTTGAAGAACAGGATCCTGATTTTGAAAAGGCTTTTGGGACTCATGTTCACTTTGGTTATTGGAAGGAGCCACACCTATCTAGTAGGACATTATCAGACTTCGGAAAAGCCGCAGAGCAACTGACGCACTTGATTTGTAAACTAGCCCAAATTAAGGAAAATGATTGTATCCTAGATGTAGGATGTGGGTTTGGTGGAACTATCTTGACCTTAAATGAAATATTTCGGTCTCTTAAGTTATATGGCCTTAATATTGATAAGCGTCAAATTGAGCGCGCTCAGGCTTTAATTCAACCTATCAAAAGTAATAAGATAAATTTTACTGTGGGTAATGCTTCAAATCTACCTTTCCCAGCAAATAGCTTCGATCATGTGATGGCTATCGAATGTATCTTCCACTTCCCTAGTCGAGAACAATTCTTTCAAGAAGTTCATCGAGTTTTGAGACCTGGAGGGCGGTTAATAATTACGGATATCATACCCTCAATCTTTCTTAACCCTTGGATTGAAGTTCAATCTTGGCTCTTTCCTAACATAGGAATATATGGCAGAATAAATTGGGCGACTGGGTTATTAGACTACCACATATTAGCAAAACAAACTAAGCTTACAGTAGTATTAGAGTGTGACGTAACCTACAATACTTTACCCACTCATGAATGTCTCGAAGAACTGAGCAAGTTGAGGCAACAGTATGGAGACTGGCTTAGTGGTCTACTAGCTGCAAATGTGTCAACAGCAAGCCATATAGGATTACTCAAATATTATATACTAGGTTTTCAGAAGAATGAATAAGTTGTAGCTTGCAATTCAACCTAAAGACTTATCGGTAAATCGATAATAAACTGAGTTCCTTGTCCCTCTGTGCTGTTACATTGGATCCTACCTTGCAATGTTTGGGTGACTAGGTTGTAAACAATATGTAACCCTAATCCTGTTCCACCCTTATGTCTTGTTGTCGTAAAAAATGGCTCATATATTCGAGCTAAGTAAGCTTGTGGAATACCACATCCGTCATCCTTGTACTGTAAATTTAAACGGTCCTCATTTTGTGCCACCTCAATTGTAATGCATCCGTACTGTCTATTGGGGTAAGCATGAGTAGCAGAATTCATGACAAGATTAGTAATCACTTGTGAGAGCGCACCTGGGTAACTTTCCACTTCGAGAGTGGACTTACCCTTAATCTCAACACGATGCCTGCCCTCAATAAGCTGAGGCTCTAATGTTATGATCAAAGTGTGTAAATAGTCATGAATATTGAAAAGGCGTTTATCCCATATACTCTGATCAACAGCAACTTGTTTAAAACTCTGAACCAAGTCAGTAGCCCTTTGCAGATTGCTTAAAACAATTTCACTGCCCTGTTGGATAGTGCCCATTCCCTCAACTAGAGTAGAGCGTTTGATTTTTCCTTTATCGATCGACTTACAAATTTCTGTTGAAGTCTCGGAGAGCATCGAGATAGCAGTAATTGCACACCCCAATGGAGTATTTACCTCATGAGCTACACCTGCTACTAGCTGTCCCAATGCAGCCATTTTTTCTGCTTGAAGAAGTTCCTGCTGAGTAGCTCTCAATTCTGTTAAGGTCTGTTCTAATGATTCGTTTGTGTGCTGTAGTTCGATTGTTCTTTCTTCAACCTTCTGTTCAAGCGTCTTTGAGTATTCTTCAAGTTTCTCATATAGGTGGCAGCTCTCGATCGAAATAGCAGCTTGAGCGGAGAGTAATTGAGAAAACTCAACCCGCTCAGGTGTAAAGGCATTCGTCGTTAAGTTATTCTCAAGGTACAAAATCCCGGAGAGTAAGCCCTGTTTAATCAGTGGTGTACACAAGACAGATTTAGGTCTAGTTTGGACTATGTAAGGATCCCGGATAAAGTTGCCTTCATTTGTTGCGTCATTCAGGACAATACTCTCATGAGTTCTAGCAACATAATTGATGATCGCAACTGAGAGGGTTAGGTCCTTCTCTCGTTGTCTATTTACTTTTGTCAGTGGTTGTGAGTCTAGGAGTTTAACTTCTTCATTAATAGTTCTTTCTGCTTCTAGACGGAGCTCACCCTCTTCCTGTAAAATAAGAAAACCTCGTTGTGCTCCTGCATTGGTGACTACAATCTCCATAAGAGTTTTCAAGAGTTGGTCAAGAAGCATTTCGCTAGTCAAAGTTTGTAATGAACGCACAACTGTTGCAAGATCTAAACCTTCTGAGTATGTACCAGTGACAGTTTGCTGGCTTATCGTATAGGTGGTTGATTGCTGGAGCAACTGACTTGGGGCTTCAGCAGGAAGCAGGTCTGGATAGTGCTCTTCTAGATTTAATACCTTACGCATTGCCCCCCAAAGACGATAGTTATAATGAGCCTCACTCATGTAGACTTTTGCGATTTTTTCGTACTTCCGCTCTAGCCAAAATTTTGCAGCTAGTTCATTAGCTATAGCTGTATTCTGCACGTAATCGTATTTTTGAGCAGACTCAATGCCGAGATCATACAATTTCACAGCTTGCTCAAATTGATTGGTGATCCGGGCATACTCAGCCTCGACTAGTAGATATTTGTGCTCGTAGTTTTCTCGGCAATTATCGGCCCATAGTTTCATCTTAGATTGATTCGTTTGAATCTTTTCTAGAGAAAGCTTAGACTCTATCTCATCTGTCTCACTGTACAGTGCTGTTAGCGTTAGCGAGTAAAAAAAGTGATAGTCTGCAGTATTAGGGATACCAGAAACAAAAACCACTGTGCTTTCGCTTTCACGTGCGTACTCAAGGGCTTCACGGTAGTTGCCAACCAGGTACAAAACTTGTAACTTGAAGATATTGTATGTGGCTACTCCAGGAAAGAATTTATTCTCTTGAAACATCTGCAGACAGTCTACTTCACTAAAGCCCTCATCACTCAAGGATTCGCCACTGAGAGTAAGACCTTGCAAATTCATTAAAAAATGCTGGTCTAATTCTTGAACGCCAGCGAAGACATAGTTCTTGGTTCGTTTCATCCAATCCAAGTGCTTATTTGATTCTTCGATGATGCTGACAGGATCCTCAGCTGCGATCAGTCTTTGCATGATCAAGTTGTAGGAGTTATAGCTTGTGTAAACATCCCCAGTTTCTACTCCAACCTGATACCCCTTTCTAAGAATTGGGATGCTCTCACTCAAGTGACTTCGCCAGGGACTAATTAAAGCCCCAAAAAGATTGTAGACCTTACACTGAATCTTAGGGTTGGGATACTTCTCTAGAAGATTCATGGCTAATCTCCCAAATTCATACCCTACTTCATACTCGCCCAGCCGAGCACCAGATACAGTCCCCCAGAACGCATAACCATGTGCCGACACATCAGTACTACCATACTCAATCGAGAGATTAGTCATCTTTAATGAAGTTAGAGCCAACAAATCCTGATTTGTGAAATATGCGGGACCAGTCATGTTCATTAATATCTGCATAGATGCCTTAATTTCGATATCAGTCATTGTTGGCGCATTAATTAGCGAACTAATGTTTATTCCTCCTAGACTCTCTTTGTAAAGACTTAACTCTCTATTAAATTCATCAATAATCTCTGGTAACTCAAGAGGAACTCTGATGCCTAAATCTGCTAATGTAGAGGATCCAATCTGCAGGTTTTCCAAGTACTTACCTGCACTATCATAAAGAGCAAGCCTGAGTATTTGGATCTCAACCTTATCTAAGTACGAGTCAGTATGGTTTATAATCTGATCAAAAAGGTCTTCAGCTGATCCTAGATTACTGCACAAGTATTCGCACTCTGCTCGTTCCCGATACAAACTGAATGTTAAGTCATAATTGTCAGCCCAGCTATCCTGAGTTAGGAAGCTTGTTGCTGCTGTGAAGTATCTTAATGCAGGTTCGTAGGCTGTTGACACCTTGGCCTTATTGCCAGCTAATTGATTGAGCAGAGCAATATCATGACGAAAAACAGGATCCGTCACCAACACAGCACCTTGATTCAAGTGATTGACAACGTCAAAAAGACTCTCTTCCAATTCTGATTTAGGTATATGCTGTAGCAGTAGTTGCCCTATTTTAAGATGAGTCTCTTGGCGTTCAGAGTCCGGAATGAGTGTGTAAGCTGCCTGCTGAACCCGATCGTGGAGAAAACGATAGCTTACTGTAACGTCATTCCCCTCAGCATATTGATCTGCCTCTTGTTGTAAAGCCATTGGAATCTTGTAGGAGTCATCCAAGGGCAGAATAAAACCTTCCTTTAAGGCATCCCATAGATCAGCTGCCGTCTGTGGTTGAGATTTTTCATAGATAATAGACAAGATCTCCAAGCTAAATTGATTTCCGACACAAGCAGCCAATTGAATAACAACTTGAGCCTCTTCATTTAGCTTCTTGATTTTACTGATCATTAAATCAATCACATTCTCTGTAATTGACTGGCTGCTAATTTGCTCAATATCCCATACCCACTTCCCTTTGTAAGTATCAAACCAGAGCATCTTGTCAATATATAGCGATTTCAATAGTTGATTGAGGAAGAAAGGGTTTCCATTGGTCTTTTGGAGACATAAGTCTGCCAGAGGTTTAGATTGCTCCCTAGAACACGTTAATGTTTCTTGGATCAACTGGTTAATGTGCTCAGTTTCCAGAGATTTAACCGTAATGGTCTGAATCGGAACTGCCCCTGAAACTCTTGCTAGTTCATCAAGTACCAATATTAAGGGGTGTGACTGGCTCACTTCATTATCTCGATAAGCCCCTAACAGAAGGAGATACCGACTTTCTGGATCCGTCATTAGTAGTTGAATAAATCCTAATGAAGCAGAATCTGCCCACTGTAAGTCATCGAGAAATAATACTAGGGGATGTTCTGGCTGAGTAAAAACTTGAATAAATTGTTGAAAGACTAGATTAAAACGATTTCGAGATTCTGTGGGACCCAATTGAGAAATAGATGGCTGCCTTCCAATAATAAACTCAATTTCTGGAATCACATCTACGATGACTTGGCCATTATTTCCTAGGGCTTCAATTAGTTTTTCTCTCCAGTCCATGATATCAATATCGCTCCCTGAGAGAAGTCGCCGAATCAATTCTCGAAATGCCTGAATAATGGCAAAAAACGGAATGTCTCTCTGGAATTGATCAAACTTTCCGCTAATAAAGAAACCTCTCTGCCTGGTCACTGGTTTATGGATTTCATGGACTAAAGAAGACTTACCAATGCCAGAGTAGCCAGCAATGAGCATCATTTCTGAGCGACTTTGACTAACCCGATCAAAGGCATTAAGTAAACTTTGAACTTCCTGCTCTCGACCGTACAGCTTCTGGGGAATATGAAATTGTCCTGAACGATCCTGTTGACCTACTTCAAAATTGATTAGCCGACCTTTGAGCAGTTGACAGGCCTCTAAATCAGATCGGAGACCAAAGGACGTCTGGTAACGCTCTTCTGCTGTTTTAGCCATCAGTTTCATAACTAAGTCGGATAAAACAGGCGGAACATCCGGATTGAGCTCATGCGGGGGGGTCGGTTGTTTAGCAATATGGCAGTGCACTAGCTCCATTGGGTCATTGGTCTGGAAAGGCAAAGATCCTATCAACAACTCGTAAAAAGTAACACCTAGTGAATAAAAATCTGTTCGGTAGTCAATGGAACGGTTCATCCGTCCAGTCTGCTCTGGAGAAATATAGGCTAAGGATCCTTCTAACTTATTTGGGTTATAGACAGTCTGATTCTCATTTGAAAGGAGTGTCGACAATCCAAAGTCAATAATTTTAACTTCATCTGTGTCAAGGTTGACAACAATATTTGATGGCTTAATATCCTTGTGGATAACGTGATGCTGATGAACAACTTCTAGCGCAGAGGTTAGATTGATAGCTATCTTCAAGAACTCTGGGATATCTAATTGACGTTTCTTTAATAGCTCTCGCAAGGACTCCCCTCCAAAGTCCTCTAAAACTAAGGATAACCTGTTATTTTGTTTCTCTAATGCTAATGTCTTGATCACCCCTGGATTGGTGAGGAGTGTCAGGATCCGGTATTCATGCCGTAATCGAGCGATCTCTTCCAGAGCCGGATACTCAGATCTCAATGTCTTAATCACGATGGGTGTTTTGTCATGTACCCGCAATCCGCGAAAGATGATCGTTGCTACACCTTCGTACAAGGTTTCGGTAATCCTGTACCCTTCAAGCTGGTTCATCATCCGTGCATCCTAGCAGTCGAAGCAATAATTCTAACTTTTTGCTCTCATTATGATAACGTATAACTCTAAGTTAAGAGTCTTCTCCACTATTTTAATGAGTTGATAAGGGAGTAATAACTGTCGGCTATATTCTACATGGCTTGCAGAAGAGGTTACAAACTTAAGGATCACTTCGGGCATCAAGGGTATCGATGATCAGACACCTATGAAATTATCAAGGTGAGACACCCAATTAGACGTAGGTGTGTCCGAATTCGCTCAATTATAGAGGCTCTACTGTGACGATGACTACTGATTCTCTATTCACGACTATCCAAAGCACTTACCGTACTGTCTTAGGTGCTGGCAAGGCTCTAGCTGATAGTCTGCAGGGCAATCCTTCGATTCAACCGTTTGATGGCCAAATCAACTATCTCCTCGAAGATTTAGAAGAAATGGGGGAAAGCCTAGAGAAGTCAATGTGGTCCCCCATTCAATCGCATCTGGCTAATGAGGAAGCAGGCTATGTGGCAGGCCAGCTTAGCTATGTTGAGAGGGACGGGATGCAGTGCTTCCTGCAGCCTTATCATGTAGAACAGACCAAGCTCTACTGTTTTACACTCCATGGAAGACTGGAAAATTTGCAACAGCAGTGTGATAAATATCTAAATAATCCAGGGCGAGGTAAATTGACTTACGAATACCGTCCCCTCACAAATTTGGTTTTCTTAACCTGTCAAAGCTTAGGTTCTCTTGAATCGATTAAACCACCTGATTCTAAACAAGGGTTTTTCCATGAAGCCAATGAGAATGTATTCTGGATTTTAGTCGGCGCTGGTAAGCAACGAGATGGTAAATTCGTGATTCGCAAAGTTCTCCTGTTTCCTGTCTACGTCATTTTAAATAATTCGCCAGCGTTGGTCTCTGGTCGTGAGGTATATGGCTGGCCGAAGGAGTGGGGATGGTTTCAACCTGACAACTATGACGGTGACGAGGATCCGCAAACATTCTCTCTCGATGTCTTTGGCTGGAAAACATTTGGCTCAAACTCTAGAGGCGAGCGACAGCCGTTATTTCAAATTGATCAACAGGAGTCCCAGGAACAGGGTGAGACTCTTCATTCAGTCGCAGACATGTTGAAGGTTCTTGGCGATATTGTTTTGCCCTATTTACGCTCTGATGCGGAGTTTCGCCCTTCGGGTAGAGGTGTTTTATCGTTCATAAACTATTTGCTCCATGCAGAACTAGAAGTTCCAGCTGTTTTCCTCAAGCAATTTCGGGATTCTACTCATGGTCGCCAGGCCTGCTATCAAGCGATTGTTGAGTCTCCTCTCAATGTCACAAAGCTTTACGGTGCTCATCTGGTTACTCATCAGTACACCATGACCATTCAAGATCTTGCCAGTCATCCGTTAGTCTCTGACTTTGGTTTTGATGGTAATGAGATTCCGGTTCTAAGCACTCTGTGGTGTCATTTTGATTTTAATGTCGCCTCCAGTCGATCAGACAGTGTTGTCCAGTTGACATAGCACTCCCGACACCCATAGAGTTTCGCAGCAAGCACTATTTATTGTTAACCCTTGCGATGGGTCAATGGGTCAACTGTCTGGGTTTCTGGTAAGATGCTGACGTAAAATTGCCCGATCATCAACACTCTGTGAATAGCTCTACAGCAGAGTCTGTACCACTGAGTAAGCTTAGATCGGTCATGATCACAACCGATTAGGTGCCTAGATCCTGCAACATCTGGGCTGTCCACACAGCGTTTTGGGTGCTAGTGACATGCAATCTGTATCAGTTAGAGAACAAGCCAATTTGACGACGGTCCTGGAAGCCCAGCAGGTCGATGTCTTCTACGGCTCCTACAAAGCAGTCCGCGAAGTCAACATCACCATTCCCAAAAACCATGTCACGGCCTTCATTGGTCCTTCCGGGTGTGGCAAGAGTACGTTGCTGCGATGCTTTAACCGGATGAATGATTTGATCCAAGGGGCCAGAGTTGAAGGATCCATCCTATTCCATAGCGACAACATGTACGCCCCAGGAGTAGATGCGGCTGATGTGCGTCGGCGCATTGGATTGGTGTTCCAGCGTCCGAACCCGTTTCCGAAATCTATCTTCGACAATATTGCCTTTGGGCCTCGTGTTAACGGGTATAAGGGTGATATGAGTGAACTGGTGGAGCAAAGCCTACGTCAGTCAGCACTGTGGGAAGAAGTGAAGGATAAGTTGTCCCAGAGTGGCTTGTCCCTCTCAGGAGGTCAGCAGCAACGACTGTGTATTGCTCGCACCATCGCCATGCAACCTGAGGTGATCTTGATGGATGAACCTTGCTCAGCGTTGGATCCCATCTCCACCCTGCGGATTGAAGAGTTGATCAAGGAACTCAAGCAGACATATACTATTATTATTGTGACCCACAATATGCAGCAGGCCGCCCGAACCTCAGACTTCACGGCCTTCTTCAATACAGAGCTGGATGACCAAGGGGTTCGATTTGGCCGACTTGTGGAGCATAGCCGCACGGAACGCATCTTCAATGCCCCAGCTGAGCGGGAAACGGAAGAGTATGTCAGTGGTCGATTCGGCTGAGCAACGTCCCGATTTAGCCTTTGTTCCTTGATCCATTACCTGGGGATCCTTCTGTAGGGATCCCTTTACCTAGACTCCTCATCGCCTTCACACACCCACTAGCTGGTGCTGTGGACTGGCTGGCCACATAATCCACAAAGTTCTTTAGCATCTGCAGGCCATAGGAGCCTGATTTTTCCGGGTGGAACTGGGTCGCCATGACGTGATCTTTAGCTAGAGCCGCCACTACAGTTTGATGACCATGGGTCACCATCGCCGCCTGCCAGCTTGGATCTGGGGTGTCTGCGTAGTAGGAATGCACGAAGTAGGCCCACGGTGAAGTGGACAGACCATGCCATAGCACAGATCCAGGATCGGTTAAGTGCAATTGATTCCACCCCATATGCGGGATCGTGAGGCCAGATTCAGGTTGAAACCGCCGCACCCAACCGGGGATAACACCTAAGCCCTGTTCCGATCCTTCATCGCTACCCTCCAAAAGGAGTTGAAGCCCGATGCAAATGCCTAAAAAAGGGATCCCGTTCCGAATGGCAGTGCGAATCGGATCCTCAAAGCCACGGGAGCGAAGCTCTTGCATTGCAGGATCAAAGGCTCCATCTCCGGGTAAGACCAACCCATCGGCATCGTCCAAGTCCGCTGGGGAGGTGACAATGGTAACTGCCGCACCTGCGAATTCTAGGCCTTTGCAAGCCGAGTGGAGATTGCCAGTATCGTAATCAATCACAGCAAGCCGGACCGCCATGTCTCACCTACCGATTGGATGTACTGCCCATAGTGTAGTCGATGGATCCTAATACCTTCAGGGGATAATCCCGGATTTTGAGGGTGCTAGACGGTTTACACAGCCCACTGTTGAATAGGATAAGTAGGTGAATGGATTCCCTACATGATTCACTGGGACATAAGCTATGCCTAACTCTCCTTCCCCCCGCCTGCTGATTGCGGCCAGTGGTACAGGGGGGCATGTGTTTCCGGCGGTGGCCATTGCTGAACAGTTGCCCGACTGGGAGATCGAATGGCTAGGTGTGCCGGATCGGATGGAAGTGCAGTTGGTACAGGGGCGCTATCGTCTCCATACCGTCACCATGTCTGGGATTCAAGGTCCAAAGGTGGTGGCTTGGGGGCGGTCCCTCTCACAGCTGGCTGGGGCCATTCTGACCATTCGCCGGGTCCTATTGCAGGGCCGATTTCAGGGGATCCTAACCACTGGAGGTTATATCGCTGCTCCGACAATCCTAGCGGCTCGGTCACTCGGGATCCCGGTTATTTTGCATGAATCAAATGCGCTACCAGGAAAGGTGACGCGCTGGTTGGGGCAGTGGTGTCGAATCGTAGCCCTCGGATCTAAACAGGCTCAATCCGCTCTAGTGGGCATGAACACTCAGGTGGTGGGAACTCCGGTCCGGGCTGCTTTTGGGGACCCATCAATGCTAGCTGAGTCGATTTCAACTGGATTAGAGTCACTGGGGATCCCTGATGATGTGCCCTTAATCGCTGTGGTGGGGGGTAGCCAGGGGGCGCGAGGTCTAAATCGGATGGTGGTAAAGGCAGCTCCCAGTTGGTTGGCGGCAGGGGCTTGGATTGTCCATTTGACCGGGGATGTAGATGCTGCACAGGTAGAGGCTATGGCCCCTCGAGACCCTCACTATTTCCAATTTTCCTTCTGGACTGATATGGCTGGGCTTTTACGACGAGCTGATTTTGCCGTGAGTCGAGCGGGCGCGATGACCTTAGCCGAACTCATTGCGACGGACACCCCAGCAATCCTGATTCCATACCCGTATGCCGCTGATGATCACCAATTTGTGAACGCCCAGAGCCTAGTGGTTGAGGGAGCCGCTGAAGTGTTCCGAGAATTGGAGTCCAATGAAGCCGCAGTTGAACAGATGGGATTGCAATGGATCCAGGATCCTTTAGAACTTCAATCTCGCCGGGAGCGGCTGCGAGCGATGGACTCCCGAGACGCAGCGGTTCAAATGGCACAGCTGATTCAAGCTGAATTTAAGTCTCCAGGTTGATCATCAAGCCAGATCTCTCCATTAGTTCAGGATCCTTGCTTGAACACTCTCACATAGTCCACATACAAACTGTCGGGCAGGGTAGCCCGTTGAATTCGCCCCGCCCACTTACCAACTTCTAAACTCAAAATAATATATTGAGGGGCATGAGAAACCACTTCCTTTGTCCACCAGGTCCGTTGACCATTGTAGTAAAACACATACATATCAGGGGTCCATTCCACAGCGAACGTATGAAATCCTTGACTAAGGCTGGCATCAAACCAACGATGACGGATCCGTCGATGTCGCCACCCGTAGCCTCCCCAGTGCAGTGCCATATTCAAGAGATGATTCCGGGCATGGTATTCAAAGATATCCGTTTCAACCCCTTTGGCTTGAGGATCTCCAACCTCTTCAACTGTGGGGGATTGGAGCCAGAATGCAGACCAGTGCCCTTCTTGGGTTTGGAACTTGACGCGAGTTTCAAAGTAGCCAAAAGTCGTCTCAAACTTATCTTGGGTTCCGATCATCGCTGTATGGTACTCATCACCCACTTGTCGTGTGGTCAGAACTAAATGACCTTGGCCATCAAGGCTGACCGCGTCTTCAACAGTGATACCTTCCCGACGAGGCCCTAAACGACGATGTGACCATTTACTATCATCTAGGGTATCGCCTTCAAACTCGTCTGACCAGACAAGCGTATAACTCTCCTGCAACACTTCGACACTAGGCAGAATGGGCACCACAGACATCACAGCACTCAAACCAATAGATCGAATTACACGGGATCCTTTCCTTCTCGCTAGTGACATGGTGGTTAACCTCAGTACACCCCTAGAAAGACCCCGCCAACGCGTCCACACACCGTTCACAGAGATCAGGATGCTCATCAAACTCACCCACTCGTGTCGAATAATTCCAACACCGAACACACTTGGATCCATCGGCCTTATGAACCGTGACCTGTAACCCAGAGTCGGATTGAGCCAGTTCAACTTGAGAGACGATGAAGAGATACCGTAAATCAGCGGTGCGGGATTCCAACAAACTGTGCAGGGCCGGATCGCCAACACTCAGCTGGACCTTAGCCTCTGTAGAGGATCCGATCACTTTTTGGCTACGAGCATCTTCAAGCGCTTGATTCACCTCCGCTCTCACGGTTCGTAACTGGGTCCAGATGGATCCTAGGTCAGGGTTATGCCATTGTTCAGGAAGTTGGATCCATCCTGCTTCAAACACAGACTCAGTTGGCCTGGTATAGGGAAGATTACGCCAAATATCCTCCGCCATGTGAGACAAGACAGGGGCAATAGTTTTGGCAATGATATCGACTAGCTGGGCTAGAACCGTTTGACATTGGCGACGACGAGGAGATGTGGAATGGCTGATGTAAAGACGATCTTTAGCAATATCGAGGTAGAAGTTAGATAGGTCGACAACGCAAAAATTTTGAATGGCTTGGAAGAATCGGAAGTACTGATAGTCATCGTAGGCGGCTTCGATATCCTGACTGACTTCTCGGGCACGGTGCAACATGTAGCGGTCGAGTTCTGATAGCTCTTCAAAGGAAACACTATCTCGTTGAGGATCAAAATCAAACAGATTACTCAGTAGAAATCGAGTGGTATTGCGGATTTTACGGTACACATCTGCCATCTGCCGTAGGATCGTGCTGCCAAGGGGAACATCGCCGCTGTAGTCAACGCTAGAAACCCACAATCGCAGGACATCAGCCCCGTAAGCCGGATCCTTTTTTAAATCTTTGCCACCATTGATTACAATCAACGGATCCACGCCATTCCCGAGAGACTTACTCATCTTCTGGCCTTTTTCATCTAAAGTGAAGCCATGAGTGAGAACAGCCTTATAAGGTGCATGATTATTCACCGCAACAGACGTCAATAGAGAGGATTGAAACCAGCCTCGGTGCTGATCGGATCCTTCCAGGTATATGTCGACAGGGTACCCTAGGTCACGAGTTTTGCAGACGGCCGCCCAAGAGGATCCTGAGTCGAACCAGACATCCATCGTATCCATACCTTTGCGGTATGTACGGCCATTGTGGCGATAGGCAGGGGGTAGAAGCTCTTCAACAGAGTGCTTCCACCACGCGTTGGATCCTTCCTGATGAAAGATGTTTTTAACATGGTCAATGGTATCTTTGTTCAGGAGGGCCTCGCCCGTTTCTTCATCGTAGAACACCGGAATTGGGAGCCCCCATGACCGTTGTCGAGAGATACACCAATCTGAGCGGTCTTGCACCATAGCGGTGATGCGGTTTTGGCCAACTGTAGGAATCCATTGAACTTCGCTGATCGCGGACATGGCAGCATCTCGGAATCCTTCAACGGAGGCAAACCATTGTGTTGTCGCTCTAAAGATAGTCGGCTCTTTTGTCCGCCAATCATAGGGATATTTATGCTGATAGGCTTCTTCTTTCAAGAGGGCACCGGCAGCGATTAGAGCTTGAATAACGGCCTCATTACCACTTGTAGCTTTATCTGTAGAAAGAACATTGAGACCTTTGAAGTTAGATCCAGCCTCTTCGGTGAAAAAGCCTTCATCATCGACTGGAACCAGGACATCTAAGTTGTATCGCTTACCTGTTTTAAAGTCATCTTCACCGTGGCCTGGAGCTGTATGGACAATACCAGTACCCGATTCAGTTGTGACATAGTCGCCCATAACACAGAGGCTGGTACGATCATAGAGAGGATGCTTACCTTCTGAATACTCTAAAACGGCACCTGGTAATGTTGTCTTAACCTCAAGAACAGTGTCTAGCACTTTCTCTAAGGTATCTTTGAGTTCAGCCGCGATCAACAAGGATCCGTAGTGGTCTGATTGTACAACCGCATAAGTTAATTCAGGATTAAAACACAGGGCCAAGTTAGCTGGCATTGTCCAAGGTGTTGTGGTCCAGATTACGATGCGCAAATTAGGCAAGAAATCACGCAGCAGCGGCTCGGCCTCAGGGCTTAAGGATTGGAGGGGAAAACCCACGTAAATACTCCGAGAGGTATGACCAGGAGGATACTCAAGTTCTGCTTCCGCCAAAGCTGTTTTGGAGCTCGGACTCCAATGAACAGCCTTCAACCCACGATAGATGTAACCCTTAAGTGCCATTTCTCCAAAGACTTCAACTTGGGCGGCTTCATACTCAGGCTGAAAGGTTAAGTAGGGATGCTCCCAGTCGCCCCAAATGCCAAGACGTTGAAACCCAACCTTCTGGCGAGCAATTGCTTTTTTGGCGAACTCTTCGGCTTTGTATCGTAGCTTCAGGGGAGACAGAGCACTGCGCTGATCCGGAGTCATGCTTTGCAGCACTTTCAACTCAATCGGCAAGCCATGGCAGTCCCAGCCAGGTACATACTTAACTTTACGCCCCTTCAATATCTGATATTTGTTGATAATATCTTTGAGAATTTTGTTCAGGGTATGGCCCATGTGAATATCACCGTTAGCATAGGGTGGGCCATCATGCAAGATAAAAGGATCCCCGGGATTACTATGAGAAAGTCGTTCATAAATCTGGTGCTGCTGCCAGAACTCTTGAATCGCAGGCTCCCGTTTAGCGGCATCGGCTTTCATCGGGAACTCAGTCTGCGGCAAGTTTAAGGTGCTCTTATAATCCACGGCGTTCTGCCCTCAGCCTCGAAACGGTGCACTCACGCTAGCAACCTAGTTAACGTAGGGTACCGTGTTGTGAGGCAATCACTATAGTAAGTGCTTTTGTTCCATTAGCCTAGGATCCAGTCTGAAATAGTGAGGTCGTCCTACCACGAGACCACGAGTTCTCTAGGGAGGTGACAGAAGCCTAGGACAGACTCAAGCTAGAACAAAAGCATAACCCTGAAAAGTAGGGAGATTAACGGACAAATTGAAGACTTTCCAAATTCTGGGTTATCATTTCTGTAAATATACTCAGAACAGTTCGTTTGCGAGTCTTAATGTTGGCGGTGACCGACATTCCCGATTGTAGCGACACCGTACGACCAGTCAGTGTCAAATCTTGGCTATCGAGTTCAATCTTCACGGGAAATCGATAGTATGGATGGATCCCTTCTGGGGGCAGAGCATCCGAACCAATGTGGATAACCTCACCTTTGATATCTCCAAATTCGCGGTAGGGAAAAGAATCAATCCGAACATCAACAGGTTGCCCCTGCTGAATAAATCCAATTTCTTGATTGGTCACAAATACCTGTGCGACTAAATCACCAGGAGGCACAATTTTCATAATCGTTTGACTAGGATTGATAACCACTCCTGGGGATCCTGTTTGTAGATCAAAGATAGTCCCCGCCACCGGGGCCTGAATCTCCTCGTACTGTCGGCTAACCTGAGCTTGAGCTAACTCCCGTTCAATGGTGGCAATTGCTTTCTCATTATCAGCAATGAACCCTAAAATCTCTTTGCGAGACAAGTCCTTGGCCAATTGCTGCTGATACTGGGCCTGTTGAATTGCAGCCTGAATCTGACGTTGATCGGCTTCAAGTCCATCGATAGTCGCCTGTCGTTGGTCCACCTGTTGCTGCTGGCGGAGAAGCTGGATTCTGGGCAGTCCTCCTTCTTCATACAGGGGGCGGACACTTTCCAACACTTCTTGGTCAATATTCAGTAACGTTTCAACATTCTCAACTTCTGTCTGAGCTTTTTGGAGCTGTTCTGATAGCTGTTGGATCTCCAAGTCCAATACGGACATTCGCGAGTTATATTCAGCTTGACTAGCCAATAATAGAGCCTGTTTATCTGGGTTCAAATTGCCAAATTGGGAGGAGTCCCCACTCAGCTGAGCTCGATAAATTTGATTCTCTTGATATAAAGCATCCCGAATCGCCCGTGTGGAAGTGAGATCAGCTTCGGATCCTCGGGTGTCAAGTACCACTAGGATCTGATTTGCTTCAATCTGCGCCCCCTCTTCAACAAAAATCTCCTTCACAACCCCACCCACAGGTGATTGAACCCCTCTTACTGCAGCTGTCGGTTCCAATTTCCCCGCAGCCGATACAGCCTCATCAATCTCAAAGATAGCGGCCCAAGTAACCACTCCCCCGGTACAAATTACAATCAACCAGATAATCAAATAAGCCCAATGTGAAGATTGCTTCAACATCACGGGATGATCAACCTCTCGGACAGAGGATGGGTCAGGATCGGGTAAATATCGGTTATCTCTAACAACTGAGGGATCAGACTCAACAGACTGCACCTGAGGGGTGGATGAGATTTTAATGAGAGGCATGGAGGTATCCTAATGAACAGCACTTCAACCAAAATGGATCGAACTAAAAGCCAGTTCGCTGGGACTGATAAAGCTCAAAATAACGCCCTTTGGCCACCAGCAATTCTTCATGTGATCCTCGTTCCACAATGGATCCTTTATCCATCACGACAATCAGATCTGCATGTCTAATCGTTGAAAGCCGGTGAGTGATAAAGAAAATCGTTCGCCCACGAAAATGCTCTGTCAGATTCAAGTAAACCCGGCGTTCAGTATCATAATCAAGTGCACTAGTTGCCTCATCAAGGATGACCAAGCTGGGCTTCTGCAAAATCATTCTTGCAATCGCTAAACGTTGCCGCTGCCCCCCTGATAAACCGGATCCTTTTTCGCCTAAACGAGTCGCATAGCCATTGGACAGAGCCATAATAAAGTCATGAGCTACCGCTATTTTAGCCGCTTCTATAACTTCATCTGCACTCGCATCAGGATTAGACAGCGTAAGATTTTCCTGAACGGTCCCCTCGAAGAGCAATGGATCCTGAAGGACCATCCCAATTTGATGTCTCAATGAGTACAGCTCAACTTTGCTAATATCATATCCATCCACTAAAATTCGCCCTGACTCGGGAATATAGAGTCGCGGTAAAACTTTCATAAATTTACTTTTGCGAGATGCACTTTGCCCAATAAGACCCACAAAGGATCCAGGTGGGAAAATCTGACTTACCTCTTTAAGCTGTAGAGGTCCACCTTCTTTGAATCGGAATGAAACATTGTCATAGATCACTTTTCCTACAATAGGTGGCATTGGAATCTGATCTTGGTCACTGAGATCTGACTCAATAGGAGTATCTAAGATATCACTTAATCGCTCCAGGGATAAAAACATCTCCTGAAAGCTCTGCCACAGCTGCACTAATCTTAATAGCGGATTTGTAGCATACCCAGCAATAATTCGGAATGCAATTAACTGGCCAAGGGTTAGCTTCCCTTCCAACACCAGGTAGGATCCTACCCATAGCAACATTAAATTAGACACTTTGTTCAAGGTTGAACTCATGGAGCCTGAGATTGTAGACGTCAATACTGTTTGGAATCCTGCTGAGATATAACTCCCATAATAGTCTTGCCAACGCCATTTTGATTTCAATTCAATATTCTGGGCCTTGACTGTTTGGATCCCTGATAATACTTCTACTAGGTAAGACTGTGTTTGTGAATTCCGCTCAGCTTTAGCTCGCAATTGTCTTCGCATAATAGGAGATAGGATCAAGGTTAAAGCTGCGAAAATGGGAACAACGGCCAAAGCTATCGCTGTCAATAGTCCACTGTAGATTAGCATCACAGCTAGATAAATAACTGAGAAAATAATGTCTAAGATGACTGTTAATGCCGTCCCTGTTAAGAACTTTCGGATCGTTTCCAGCTCATTAATCCGACTAGCGAGTTCCCCAACTGGCCGACGTTCAAAATACCGCAGTGGGAGCCGGAATAGATGATTGATAATGTCTGATCCCAAAGCCAAGTCAATACGGTTAGTTGTATCCACCATAGTATAGGTTCGTAAGGATCCTAGAACAGCCTCTGCTAGGGCAATCCCCAATAGGAGGATCCCCAGCACATTGAGAGTATCTGGGCTATTCTGGCTAAGGACCTTATCAATAATAACCTGGACAATTAACGGATTAGCCAATCCAAACATCTGAACGAAGAAGGAGGCAACTAGAACTGTCGTAAGAGTGGGAGCATACTTAATCAGAGAGGGGACGAACCAGCTTAATCCAAATCTATGTTGAGGGCTATCTAAGGCCTTCGTCACCAGTAGTAAGTGATGGGGATCAGGCCATTCTGCTAAAAACTTCTGTACAGGGATCCGCTTCAAGCCTTGTTGGGGAATTCCGAGGCTGACCTCTTGACCAGTCACTGCATAAATCACGACTAACTGATCCTGCCAAAAGCATAATCCCGGAAATTCCAGTTTCCTAAATGACTGTTCAGCGACCTTAAGTAAGCGAGCTCGAAGACCTAACAGCTCTACTAACCCTCCACAAAGCTCCAATGTTATCGGTTGCTGCTTACTGAGTCGATCGCTGAGGATCCTGCGTATTGTATCCCGCCGAAAAGGAACAGCAAAATACTGACTTAGCATCTGGAAACAAGCAAGCTCTGACTTAATGGGTCGCTTGGCTCTAATGACAGGGAAAGACTTCGGAGACCCTGGATCAGATAGCGTTTTAGTTGAGTCGAACTCAGGGTCCGATAGGGATGGATCCGCTGCAATAGAGTCAAGCGGATTAGGAAGGCTGGCTAGTGACTGTGAGGACTCGGATGTATCTGAGATTGAATCAGGACAATTAGCAATAACATCTAGCGGAAAGCCAATTAGTCTAGCAGCCCGTGGACCTACCACTTGCAATTTCTCAGCTTGCTCATCATCTGTAATTCTGATAACACTACCGACAGACCAATTTGTGGGCGCACCCCCACTAATGACCCACCTCCAAGCAGGATCCAATACTGCTGTCTTATACCGTCCTGGCTTAAGGTATTTAACCCGCACCTTTGTATAGGTTTCACGAGCGAGTTGCTTTAAGGGCTGAGCCGATGGATCCTGAGGATGTCCCAGCGTTTTTGAGAGTAATTCATAGGCTTCAATGATATGCGACTCATTCTTAAACGTGGCATCAAGCTGAGGGATCCGTTTTAGAGTGGCGAAAAAGTCTGCTGTTGACCAAGCTAAGGCAATCCCTGATCCTGCTGCAATGGCTATTTCACAGGGAACCAGTCGAACTAGACTCAACCAACCCACAACAGATCTAGGATTCAGTAGGTCCAGTGCTGTGTGATGTTGGGTAGTCGGATCCTTCCCCAGAAGTTGGATCTGTCCCTCGTAAATAATACAAAGGTGGGATGGTAACTGCCGCCCCTCCAGCAAAACTTGTCCAGCCGAAAACCTCACAGGTTGAAGCTGCTGAACTATCGCCTCAATCACCTCAACATCCAATTCCCTGAAATAGGAGATCGTTTGTAAGAATGACTTAATTAAAAGCTGTGCTTCTTGAGTTGAAGAAGTCATGCAAGCCTCTAGCAAGTGGATCTAATACTGAAACCGAGATCGCTTCACCACACGATTCCCACTTGTGAAGTCTACACCAACATGACCTACTTTTCAGAAACAAATCATGAGCTGGCCAGATACCAGGAGAATTGATTCGATTGCGCCTACGGATTCAATCCGCACTCATTCTGCCCAAAACAGCAGATTGAACGATCTCAGGATCCCACTCATTTTGCGCCTTTAAGTTATCGACACTAGTTTATTCAGGTTCATCCTGTACAGCTTTCATGTTGCCTGGCCGTGAAAACACGGAGCCTGGTTAAAGAATGGTAGAGCCTTGTATTCTCTACTGTGAGGGTATTTCAGGCGATTGCCATTGCCCAACCTATTCTCGATACTCTTCAAGAGCTCCTCCGTAATTCCAACTAAAACGGACAGGCACCAAAGAAGAATTAAACTATCTCAACCCATTGTCTACAGAAAAATTAGTTAAAAAAATCAAATCAGCTACAAATTCAACATCATGAGTTCCGAGGATCCTTGATTGGGTCCTTTATGAAACTCCTGTAGAGTACTCTCATGGAAATTGAGTTGTCGGGCGTTCGATGGGTTGCAAGTCCGCACAATTACCAGCACTCCATCTGCTGACTTTGAAGATTTTGCCAACTTCACATTGTTATAGGTCAACTCGAATTGAGTGAAGACTTAGGTGAAGCTGTATTTGAAACAACTAAGATTTATGAACTTAAGAGTTGTTTGGCATATCTAGATGATAGGCAGGCAGCCCGTCAACGGATCCATGCGTTCACTTATCCATCAGACACCCTCAGGAGACTGTACTATGCAGGAAATCACCCCTGGCACTTCAAATCTCTCAGTCAATGAGACGATCATTAACAATAACGTTATCAGCACCGGTAATGGCAATGACTTACTCTCCGGATCGGCCACTGATGTCAACAACGAAGCAGTCGCCAACGGCATCATCAACAATGGCAGCATTGACACTGGAAACGGCAGTGATACTCTCGAAGGCTCTGCAACAGCTGATGGTGTAGAGGCTGCTGAAGCGGATGGGATCCTTAATCAAGGCCCTAATGGGTCGATCGTAACGGGTAACGGCGATGACGTCTTGATTGGATCCGCTGCTGCTAGTGCGATTAACCCGGGGAATGAGATCTTTATTGGCTCATCCAATGGGATTATCAATGATAGTGATGGCTTGATTGACACCGGGAATGGTAACGATCGATTAGTGGGCTCAGCTCAGACTGTCTTCAATGGTGTAGTGGATCCTGATGATTCTGAGACATTTGCTGATGCTCTTGAAAATAGTGGTCAACTATTCACAGGCAAAGGGAATGACGTTATCGAAGTTCAGTCCTTCGTTGACTCTCAAGGGGCAGTTGGTATTTCTGGTGGACTTGATAATAGCAGTGTTGGTAACCCCAATCCCAATACAGTGCTCGACATGGGTGCCGGTAATGATCAAATCAAGGCACTAGGTGAGTCAAACTCAGTCGGTGATGTAGCGATTGCTAGTGGTATCGATACTCGCTCAGTCCTCGACATGGGTGCTGGTAATGATTTGATTGAGACACGGGGAGTGGCAACAGCAGTCCGAGGTGACAACCCCACTCAAGAGATTGTCTTCGCCGATGGTATGGAAAACCGTGCTCAGGTCTTCTTGGGCAAAGGAGCCGATCAGGTAATAGCCTCTGCCCAAGCCACTGGAACTGGCTTCCAACGCACTATTGCTGATGGTATTGACAACCGGGGCACCCTCGATACGGGTGTAGGTAATGACATTATCACAGCTTCTGGAGATGCCCTCGGAAAGGAAGGGAGCTTCGCCATCGGCATTGGCCTTCTCAATGAGAATGCTGATGCCGGCCGGTTACTCTTTGACAACGGATCCGATCAACTTAACGGTACCGGTTCCGCCACAAGTGAAGACGGTGATGCCCAAGCCATTGGGGTTTCTAACATCAGCATCAATATCCCTGCAGCAGGCCTCAGCATTGTCGATATGGGCGCCGGTAGCGATGCAGTTACCGCCTCAGCAGTCGCTACAGGTAACCAGGAAGTGAGAGCCTTTGGGACTTTCGGTGGCATCTTTGAAATGGGCGCAGGATCCGATCAGCTCAGTGGTTCTGCACAGGCCACAGGGGAACAGTTTGCGATTGCTCGAGGCGTCAATAATGATGATGCTGATGGTGGTCTTGTTAATGGTGGTGCTGGCAGTGACACCGTTTCCGGATCCGCTCAAGTATTGACAGAGTCAGCTGAGGCTGTGTTGACAGCAAATGCCAGTGGTATCTTCAACAACATTGGCAATCTGATCGACCTCGGGAATTCAGGAGATAGTCTCCAGGGTATTGCCACAGGCGAGACCGTTGCCAGCGGTGGCAAACTGCTGGTGGAAGGCATCAGTAATCGGGGTGTGATCGACACAGGAGATGCCTCTGACAGTATTGAGGCCTCTGCAAATAGTTCCACCGTAGGAGCCAAAGCAGTCGCTAATTCTATCAGCAATGCTGATACTGCTACGTTCGAATCTGGCAATGGATCAGATGTGATCACCCTAGGATCCGTCGCCGAAGCATCTGGCGCTGATGCCACTGCTGAGGGTTGGGCAAACCAGGGCATCGTTAACTTAGGAGATGGCTCTGATCAGGTCATTGGTACTGCACAAGCTATCGCTCGTAAGGATGGCTTCAACCTAGATGAGTTCAACCAAGAAGTGATTGCTCGTGGCCTTTCCAACAGTAATCAGTTCTTAACAGGTAATGGAAAAGACCTCATCGACCTAATCGCTACTGCCGACGCTCGTGCCATCTTTGGGTCTGATGCCAGTGCCCTTGAAAATAGCGGGCTCTTAGATACCGGCGATGCAGGTGATATCTTGAGCTTAGAAGCTTCCGCTATCGGTGCTCGGGCGGATGCTGTCAGTATCGGCCTACAGAACGAAGTTAACGGATCCTCTGGCACTGTACTGACCGGCAATGGTGCTGATGTTATCACGGCTAATGCTGTAGCAGAGGTTATTCGGGGAGCTGATGCGAAAGCTATCGGGATTAACAATGGTGTTGCCGGTGTTATCGACACAGGTGACGGCAATGACATTATCCAGGCCGACGCATCAGGTAGTAGTGCAGAAGGCAACATTGAGACCTTTGGCATCTTTGGTGGCACCGTCAACACAGGCAATGGTAGTGACCAAGTGATTGCCTCCAGCTTTGGGGGTGGCGTTAATGTCAACACAGGAGCTGGCAACGATTTCATCTCAGGCTTTGGGGATGCAGTCGTTGATGGCGGTAATGGAGTCGACGTGCTTGCCTTTGAATTCACCTTGGAAGACTTCTTCATCCAGGGTGGATCCATTACTCCAGGTGATGCCGCTACTAATGAGCTCACCTTCTCCTTAGACGGTGTTGACATGGTGGTACGCAATGTTGAAGACTTCACCTTCGCGGGTGACTCTCTCTCCTTAGGGGTTGTGTAATTTAACCTAATAAGAGTCCGCAGTGCCTTGCCCACTCACTGACTAACATCACTGGCATAGTGCTATGAACAGGATCCGGTTAAGCTGCTTCAACTGGATCCTGTTCTATTGGTTCAAGAAAAGGAAGTAGGTGTGTCAACCAATCTGTTTGGGTCAGTAGCCCTTTGCGGAAGAGAATCGCAGCCCGAGATTGATACCGCTCCGGGTTGTAAGCTAACCATAATGTCCGTTTCACTTCTAACTTTCGGACATGTAGACGAGTCAAGCGACGTTGTTCAATATCTAGCCCTACTGCGGTCTGGGATAAGAACGCCACCCCCAGTCCTGCTTGAATAGCTGTTTTAATCGCCTCGATTGAACTTAACTCAATTTGAACAGGAAAACTTGTAGGGTCTACTCCTGACATCTCTAGCACTTTATCCAACACCAAACGCGTTGTAGACTTGGCATCTAGTGTAATAAATTGGAGTCTAGCTAGATCCGCTTTCTCCAGGACTTCAGGCGTGATCAAGTCTGAATTTAACCATACTCCCTCTGGAAAAGAGGAGGAAGTTACTAGCACAAATTCATCTCGAGCATAGGGTAGGATCTTCAACTGTGAGTGATATTCCTCAGGAATTTCACCACCGACAATAGCCACATCAATTTCACCTTGAATTAATTTCTGTGCAATCCGACGGGTGGATTGAACGAGTAACTGAACCGATATCTGGGGATAAGCCTGCCAAAACTGACCAATCAACTGAGGCATCACATAGGTACCTACCGTTTGACTAGCCCCCAATTTCAAGGATCCACGCTTCAGGTCATGTAAATCACTAATCGCGCCGACGGCTTCATCACAGAGAGTTAGGATCCGTTGACTATACTCAAGTAAGGTTTGACCAGCTTCTGTCAACTGAACTTGACGCCCCTTACGATTAAAAAGAATTACACCCAACTGTCGTTCTAAATTCTGAACTTGGAGACTCACCGCCGGTTGTGAAATATATAGGCTATCTGCCGCTCGTCGAAAGCTACCCTGCTGCGCGATCGCCACAATTATATTTAATTGATCTAATGTAAACGTAGGATCCTGTTCTGCCATACTCAGCTCCGACTTCAGCGAGACCGATAAATCTAATACCATCGATTATCCTATCTTATTTTATCCATTAGTAGTTATTCCGATGCACCAGAATAGACCCACGTGGGGGCCGCCAAAGATCTCAGTAGCACCTACCATAGATAAAGTTCTGTAACGCTTTCCAATGATCTATGGCTAAACATACTAAGAAAGGAGACCTGCCAACTAAAGTATGTCTCTCTTGTCACAGACCCTTTACCTGGCGTAAAAAATGGGCCAACTGTTGGGATGAGGTGAAATACTGCTCTGATCGCTGTCGTCGTCACCGGTCTCAGTCGACATCAATCTAAAGCGCCATCGTTCTATACCAGTGATAATCCACGATCTGTCCTTTGTGCGCACAGATCTAGAAGAAGGTCAGTTCTACTATGGGGAGTTGTGCTGTCGAAGTTGGTGTAAAGGAGTGTCTTTATGGTTCACGGCCGCTCGAAACCCCGGATCCATTGCAAGTGGATACCACAGACACTGATGGTCTCAGTCACTCTCGTGGTCGGTACCGTGAGCAGCCTAGGGATCTCAATCACCCCAGTTCAGGCCCAGTTACCTGAGCTGGGCGAGAGTCGAGAGTCCTCCCCTGAACCCTTACCCCTCGAACAACTAGCGAATATTTTTAACCTGCCGCGCTCTAGCTTTGAAACAGGTGCAGTACGGCTCGATGGCCGACGGTTGTTCTTGGTGGCTGTCGCAGTGACTGATGCAGAAAGTACTGACGATACAGAATCCCCATCGCTCCAACGACGGATCCAATCGATTGAAGATAGTTTGCATCAACTGGCACGACAACGGATCCCTCATGACGAGTTGGCCGTAGAGGCAACAGTTGATTCGGAGACTAATCAGTACATCATCACGGTCAATGGCCAGTATCTGATGACGGTGACATTTCTGGATGCTCAGGCCCAAGGACTGTCACCCCAAATTTGGGCAGAACAGCTTACCCACATTATTGTAGATACTCTGATTCAGTTTCAAGAGGAACGCACACTAGAGGTTTTCACTGAACAAGCCTTGAAATCAGCGGGCCTCCTATTGCTGATGCTAATCCTAAATCAAGTGATTAACTGGGGCGAGGCAAAGTTGCAGTTGAAGCGTGAAAAGGTTCGCCAAAGACTAACCGACTTAACGGATCTGCCGGATTTAGAGGCCATCGCTAGCTTAAACTCAACCGAGCTCAGTCGTCTGTCTACAGCCAAATGGGATAACCGCCAACAACAACTAGATATCTCGGAAACACGATTTGAACTGGTTCAACGCAGTCTTTTGCTCTTGCAAATTATGGGCTGGGTCAGTACAGCGTCTCTAGTCGTTGGTTTTTTCCCTCAAACACGCTGGATCCAGAGCATTATTCTAGCCGTGTCGCAGGGAACTATTCTAGGCTTGGTCCTACTTGGAGGGGCAACCTATGGTGCCATTCGGTTAACATCAGCCGGGATCGACCAGCTGTTTACAACCCTACGTCAGGGACGTTGGTGGAAAGCCTTACACAGTCCTAATCACCAACGTTTGAACAAACGAATGACGACGCTAGCTGGAGTCGTGAAAAAAGCAGCAGCTGTTGTCATTTCGGCCGTAGCCCTTACGGTGGGGATGACCTTTTTAGGGGTTAGTATAACGGCTATTATCGCAAGTTTCAGTGTGATTGGACTCGGCATTTCCTTGGCTGCTCAGGATTTAATTCGTGACGTGATCAATGGGATCCTGATACTAACCGAGGATCAATATGCGGAAGGAGATTGGATTAAGGTGGGTGATAAAGACGGCGTTGTCGAACTCATCACACTTCGGATTACGCAGCTGCGTAACATGGAGGGGAACTTAATTACAATTCCCAACAGTACAATCAAAGCTGTAGAGAATCTCTCGAACGGCTGGTCTCGGGTCAACTTGGGTATTGAAGTTCCCTATGATACGAATGTTGATCATGCTATTGAAGTTATTGAGTCAGTCGCTGTCCAAATGACCTACGAGCAGGCTTGGGGACCAATGATTCTAGATGCACCGCAGGTCCTAGGGGTGGATGACTTTAACCAGCACAGTCTAATCGTGCGGTTGTGGATTAAAGTTCAACCAATGACTCAGTGGATTGTAGGGCGTGAATACCGACGCCGTCTCCGCTTCGCCTTTGAGGAGAATGGGATCCATGTCGCCTACCCTCATCAGTACCTCTGGTTTAAAACCCCTCTCAATCTAGACCAAGGATCCTTAACTTCCGATGAAATCGCTCAGCTGAAATCTATCTTGAAAACTGCTCACGCACCATCCGATTCCGCTTACATATCCGATACTAACGGCAGCAACGCTCCGCCCACTTATGAACCCGATTCAGCCGCCAAAGTTTGAATTAACGGATCCAGAGATTCTCTACGAGGATGATGACCTGATGGCCGTTAACAAGCCGGGTGGGGTACCAGTTCAGCCCGATCCAAGCGGATCTGTATCTCTACTTGACCATCTTCAGCGCCGCCACCAACAGGAGTTGTTCCTAGTTCATCGGCTTGATCGACCTGTGTCAGGTGTGGTCATTCTAGCTAAATCGGGCCAGAGTGCTGCTCGCCTCAGTACACAGTTTCAAAACCGGGTCATTGACAAGTACTATTTAGCGGTGGTGCGAAATTGCCCGGATCCGCCTGCCGGTACTGTCGTGCACTATCTCCGTAAAGACGCAAGCCAAAACCGCTCTAGAGTCTACCTAGATCCTCGCCCCAACACTAAGCGAGCGGCCCTGAACTACGATTGGCTCTGCAGCAGCGAAACCTACCACCTTCTCTGCGTTCAACTGCTCACGGGGCGCCATCATCAAATTCGTGCCCAACTAGGAGCGATGGGATGTCCCGTCAAAGGTGATGTCAAGTACGGGTTTAAACGAGCCCAGCCGAATAAACAGATTTATCTGCACGCCTGGCAACTGTGTCTGCCTCAGGAGTTAGAACACTTGCTAGTACTAACTGCCCCTCTCCCTAAAGAGGATCCTCTCTGGCAAATTTTCAACCCCACAGTTACTCATCTTGCTGACACTAGATTGCCCTAAGCTGATAGCTCAGCTCCCCCATTTCCCCCTCAATCAAGCCGTACCGAGTCAAGATACTGGCAATGACATCGGCTTGAATAGGCTTAGTCACATATCCAGAAGACCCCACCATCCTGGCACGAACTCGATCAATGACCCCGTCATTACTGGTTACAATCACAACAGGAACGTCTCGTAACTGAGAAATTCGACGAATTTGGGCACAAATTTCATACCCATTAGCTACCGGCATAACCAGATCCAAGAAGATTAGATCGGGCTTATGTTCAATCAGAAACGGCAAGGCTAGGAGAGGATCCTGCAGATGATGGAAACGACAACCTAACTTGGTCACCACTTGGCGCATCAAGTTACCATCCATCGGACTATCATCGACATAGACCACTCGGGATCCTTTGCCCTGGGCTGCTGCCACTTGAGTCTGCACCCTTTGCTCAACCACTCTCGTAGTGGGGGGCTCCACGACAGCAGAAGTACTCGGATCCGGAAGGGATATGAAGCTAATGATAGAATTATTGAGATAAGGCTTCAAAGACTCGGCCACAGCTAGAGGGGACTGCTGCAATTTCACAGCTAAGTCTCGCAAACTAGTCTGACCGTCAATGAGGGTGGACAGTCTTTTGTAGACTGCTGGAGTGGTTGTCCGTTGCAGGTGCTTCAAGTCATTAATCACCGGAGCCATGTTGGGCGACCAATCAGCAAGCCCTGCGTTATACCACTGCTCCCCCATGCCCTTGACCTGCTGTAGTATGTAGCTCACCCGCACAGGTACCACCGCCGCGTCCACCTCGTGATTGGGGGACGTTGCATATCGCAACGACTCAGAAGGGTGAAGGCACAGAGCTGCTTCCCTCTGCATTAAATCAAACAGGAACTCTTTCAAGCTGCCCTCAACGACTGCTACAGCTTGTTCCCGGCTGATCTTGTTTTGACGGATCCATCGGCTCAATAAACGGAAGTGAGACCAATCCTGGCCAGCTGACACCAGCATCTGCAGATCTGCGGCTCCCAATTGGGGACAATACTGCTCCAGTTGCCGTTGCCACCGCCGTTGAAACTGAACCCCGCCAGAATCAGCTACAATCCGCCCGAGGAAAAACAGTAAACTCCACACGCGGCCACTGGTTTCCTGAATGTCAAGACAACCGGCAAATTGCTCTTGACTGCAAGCTTGAAGTGTATCTACTAAGTTGTAGACTGAATGCTGATGATCCGTCATGGTCTTAAGTCCTTAGTCAACAGTAAAGGGAGAGGAAGGCCAGCCAGTGTTGAACCTTATTCCATTCCAAGAGTTACAGGATGAAGAGTTACAGGGTGAATCACTGCGCTTTGTTAACCAATTTGTTAATGTTGAATGCAAAAAAAGAGAGCTGTAGCTCAACATAACTGGCTTTGCAATATTGACCTTGCAATCATTCTAAGATTGACTCAACCAATCGTAAAGATCGGGATCATACTGATACCTTCTCCTACTCATAGGTCTCATAGGTTTACAGGTACCCTGTTCAAGTCCGTACGATATCACGGGTGAGCAGCGTAGTGACATCCGTCTTAAGGTTCAGTTTTGAAAAAAACTGCTGTCACTTGAAAGGACTACCTATCCACAGAAGTCTTGAAGTATTAGCTGACTACTTAAGACCACTGATAAGCACCACAGCGACTACTAGCAATTACTGTACTTCTCGAATCAATTACGTGCGGGAACTGTGAATTCCAGATAAAGCGTGTCACTCTTGATGTAGTTCACCTGCTGTTAGCGGATCCGTCAATATCTACGTGCTCCTCCCCAGGCTTGTAACAAAACTTTTCTTTTATCCAGCAGAATGGGGTCATCCGATCTTGAGCATGATGCCAAGGATAAAGATGATCCACAGTTAAATTGGGATGCTTCAGTACTTACGGGTCTGGGGTTGGAAGGATCTAATGTTGACTGGTCTATACTCTGTTCGCAACACAGGTGGGATGGCCGAATTCAACGGATCCACTTGGGCATAGGTCAATGTGTGCTTGAGAAACGCTTGATCATTCCGAGCTGGGTAATCCTGACGAGCATGAGCACCTCGACTCTCTTGACGAGCCAGGGCGCTGGTCATAATCATGCTGCCTACAGTCAAGAGGTTTCGTAGTTCCAAGGCTTCAGTGAGCTCCGTATTCCAGGTTCGGCCATGATCATCCAATCGCAGACGGTAGGCGTATTGCTCACGGAACGATTGCAGGGTCTCCATCCCCCGTTGTAGTGTCGCCTCATCCCGATACACACCGCAGTACTCCGTCATGCACTCTTGAAACCCTACCCGAATACTATTGATCCTTAAGTCACCTTGTCGCTCTAGAAGGTTTTGGATCCTGGCCTCAGCTAGTTGACGATGATGGGCTTCATTCACACTAGGCAGGGGGCGCTGTTGCACATACGCAGCTAACCTCCGACCGGCCCGGCGACCATACACAATACATTCCAGCAATGAGTTACTGCCCAATCGGTTCGCACCATGAACTGATACACACGATGTTTCACCCGCTGCAAATAATCCCTCAACCAGGCGATCATCCGACTGCAGCACCTGACAATCCACCGTCACCGGGATCCCTCCCATGCAGTAATGCACCGTAGGCCGAACGGGAATAGGGGTGACCACCGCATCAATTCCACAATGACGATAGGCCTCCTCCCAGCAAAAGGGCACGCGGGAATGGATCCGTTCTTTACCCATGTGTCGGAGATCTAGGGCGACATAATTCTTTCCGTCAATCCCCCGCCCGGCTCGAATTTCGGTGACAATTGCCCGAGATGTAATATCCCGAGGGGCCAGTTCCATACGACTAGGGGCATAGTCCGCCATAAAGCGCTCCCCATGACTATTAATGAGGTAAGCCCCCTCCCCGCGAACGGCCTCGGAAATTAAAACCCCAACCGGAAAGAGTCCAGTGGGGTGGAACTGGACAAATTCCATATCTTGCAAAGGCAGCCCCGCGTGAGCCACCATCGCCATCCCATCCCCCGTCGATGCAAAATCATTGGAGGTTGTTCGATAGACCCGACCATAGCCGCCTGTGGCCAGCAGAATCGCCTTAGCCCGTAACACCTCCAACCGGCCAGTGCTCAATTCCATCATCACGATCCCTTTGGCCACATCGTCCTCAAGGATCAGCTCCACCACATACCATTCTTGATAGAGCTTCACCCCTTGACGAGCCAAATTATTCACCAGCTCGTGCAGGATGGCGTGACCTGTCTTATCAGCGGCATAACAGGTCCGATTATGGCTGTGTCCCCCAAAGGCTCGTTGAGCAATGCGACCATCGGGTAAGCGCGAAAAGAGAACACCTAAATGCTCTAGATCGAGGATGACCTCTGGAGCTTCTTTGGTCAGGATCTCAACCGCGTCTTGGTCAGCTAAGTAATCGGATCCTTTCACAGTATCGAAGGCATGGGACTCCCAACTGTCCTCGGGATCCACATTTTTCAAAGCTGCTGCGATCCCCCCTTGTGCTGCTACAGAATGACTTCGATTGGGATGGGTTTTCGCAACCAGGGCTAGATCGAGGTGAGGGGCCTGACGTTTTGCTTCCAACGCCGCTCGGCATCCAGATAACCCACCGCCGATAATAATGATGTCGTGCTCAAGCATAGTGCAAACTGTAGCTGCCTCTAGATTGTAGACCCTCGGAGGATCAAGCTTGGACTGTGGTGAGATCAAGGGCCAGCTTTCGTGAGGTCAAAGGAGATCTTTCACAAGGTTAACGGTGAGCTTCTATGGGGTCAACGGAGGTCTTCAGAGGATCAAAGGTTCTCTACCAGGATCCGTCGCAGTGCTCCGCCCATAGCCGAAGGCTTGGGGGGTGGT
>CAYUEE010000050.1:0-7580 GCA_964443615.1 uncultured bacterium
CGATGAGCGGCGCTCCGAGACGCCCCCCTCCCGTCTGAATCACACCCCGACCCCCGACGACAACCGTTTAGCCCCCCCGCTCTTTGACTTGACGCATTTCCCAGGCAATCTGCTCTACCACCAGCTCCACTCGGCGTTCACTCGACACCCCAGCCCCCATAAAGCTGAACTCATGCTGCTGACTCGCTGCCCGCTCTCGACTCGGTGCCCGTACTGTACGGATGCCATCCACACCACAGACCACTTCCTGCCCTGCCGTCATATCCCGAGGCAACACACATTGAGCCCGAGGAAACCCATCTTCAAAGGACACCACAATGGCTGCATCCATCCGTTGTCGTTCCACTGTGATCCAGGATCCGTTCACATACACTTGCGTGGGATAGATCGTTGTCACATAGAATTCTTGAGGGGCAACCCCGGACTTAGTCACAGGACTCAGCCGCGCATCTGTCTGAACGGGCTCCTCTAATTGGGCTCCTCGTTCAATGAGCTCACTCAAAATAGTTTGCAGCCGGTCCTCAGTCGGTGCTGACACCTGCAAGTGAACTGAGGAAGTACTCTGGCGTTTTTCACCCAACTCAAACTTCAATATCTGGAAGCTGCCACCGTTCTCAACAATTAGATCTAACGCCACTCCTAAGATGTCACTGTCCATCAAATGGCCTTGCAGTTCAACCGCACGAGAGAAGACTGTCGAAGCTGATTCAGCCTCAGGAGCAACTTGTTCAGTCAAACGAAGAGTCAAACACTTGGCTGCCCCTCCTGCTTTCAAAAACTCGGTCAAATCTGTTTCAACAACCGAAAAGCCCTTCTGGGTTAACTGTTCTCTGAGGCCCTCACTCACATGATTAAGCACAACGGCGCCATTGATATCGACCGCATTACACGCGAAGTTCACAGCATCTGGTTCATCAATCGCAATTCGTTTATCTGCCGGAACTCGCATTTCAATCAAACGGTTTGAATACGTGTCAAAAGCCCCAGGATAGTATAGTAAGTAGCCGTTGGATAGAGGACAGAAGCAGGTATCCAAGTGGTAAAACCGCTCATCCACCAACCGCAGCGAGAGCACTTCAATTTCTAGCCACTTAGCCAGGTAGGGATGGGATTCCAGCATTGAGCGAAATCCATACCCCGCCCATAACCAGCGTCCGGATCGATCCAGCAAAGCATCGCCTGCTCCTTCAAACGCTAACTCCTGAGGGAGCTCGAAAACGGTATATCCTTTTGCTTCAAACCAATCTTTGAAATAGGGCTGCTCCCCTTGGCGTTCTGGATGATAAAACCGACTGAGAACCACTGTCTGACCCAAGATCAACCCAGCATTAGCCGTGAACACCATATCCGGCCAACCCTGAGCTGGATTCACCAATTCCACTTCAGTCCGCTCAGAGATAATTGTGTAGAGGGCCTGCCATTGCTTCGTTGCTCGTTCCCGGCTTGACCGATGTACATTGCCCACCATCCAGGGGTTGATTACATAATCAACATCGTAAAAATTGGGCGGGCACATCAAGTAGTGGATGGATTGGGTCATAGTGTCAACTCAAGTAATGAAGTAGAAAGTGAAGCCAAAAAGGCTCAACAATCGGAGCCACTCAATAGACTAACAGGAGACAGGATCCTGAACCGTATCTGTTAGCAAGATTTCAATATCCACTCTGTACTTTTTACAGGCGCTACCACACTGATTAGCATCATGACCCAAACAGGGACTGGCAGAAGATTCACTTAACTTTCGGAGCAAGGCTCCCAAAACCACTGTTATCAATGCCTGAGCCAACAGACCCAGAAGTCAACCGCCTAAGCTGTCAACAGGCTGAGTAGCTAGCAATAAAGCCGCGATTACCAAGACTTACCAGAGCCCATCTAGTTTGAAGCGGTTCGAATGGGTATGGGAGAATCATCATCCTGCCGCTCGTTGGAAATGTTGGGGAGTTCTAGGCAATACCCAGCGCCATAAACAGTCTTGATGTACTGCGGGTGCCGAGGATCCGGTTCTAGCTTAGTACGGAGGTGCCGAATATGAACCCGAATCGTTTCGATATCATCATCAGGCTCATACCCCCACACCTCCTGCAAAATCTCGCTAGGGGACACAGTCTGACCATGACGTTGCATCAGGCAGTGCAGTAGATCAAATTCTAGGTGAGTTAATTTGATTGTCTTACCAAACCACATGGCTTCAAAGCGCTCTGGCACCAAGGTTAAGGGGCCGTAGCTGAGGATCTCACTGTGCTTGGCCGCCTGCGGGATCCGATCAGACCGACGCAGTAGGGCCCGCACCCGCACCAACAATTCCTGAATTTCAAACGGCTTAGTGAGATAGTCATCTGCTCCAGCATTAAAGCCTTCGACCTTATCCTCCGTTTGACTCAGCGCTGTGAGCATCAACACCGGGATATCAACAGTTCGAGTTTCTCTGCGCAGACGTTGACAGATGGTCAATCCGTCGACCTGTGGCAGCATCAGATCCATAATCACCAGATCCGGTAGCACCTGCAGAGCCATCGCTTGACCCTTGATACCGTCAGAGGCCACCACCACCTCATAGCCTGCCAACTCCAAGTTAATCCGCAAAGGATCCAGAATCGCAGGATCATCTTCAATCACAAGAATCCGAGCCATAGGAATAAGGCAGACTTCACTGCATCTGAGATACTGTTGTTAAAAAGATGGACAATCCAAAATAATCTGTTGCCCAGAGTTTACTTAATTTTACTCCTAAAGCAAACCTTTAGATGTGTAGCCTCAGTCACCGTAGCCTTCCAACCCAAGCAAGAACCTAAAAAACTCTTATAAAAGTACAAAAACTTAATGTTTAGCTCAGGACTCTAACTGAGGCTCCTCAGAGACGGTCTCATCCGGGGACTGAAGTGCTTGGTCTAAAATGGTACGAGCTTCCACCGCCCTATCCCGAGCATCGCGGTAACGGAGATTGGCCTGCGCGAACGACTTGAGGACTTTGAATCCATCCTTAAGCCGACTAATATCCTCCTCGTCAACATCCTCATCTGTGAACAGAATATCAACGAGCTCCCGTACCTTAAGGGCCTCTGATCGTGACTCCTGGACTTTGAGTTTGAGGGTGGCGAGGTTACTCAATACCTGAATCGCCTGGGTCACAGTATCTTCTTCAGGCACAGCTTGCGCCTCCTTCACTTCGATAAATTGACTGGGCCCGAACCCTTCTGTTAATTCGGTACCGAGCTCTCCCCCTTCCATGAGCTCCATCAGCTGATCCATCGCCTTTTCACGAGACTTGACAGAGTCTTTGCCAGGAACAGTAATCACGACATCGGGATTTTGGGGCAGGGTGTACTGGACCATCGCAGACTCCTCATTCATGGCTAACTAGACTAGATGACTTGGACTGAATCGGACACGGATCCAAGACATCAGCCTTTGTTGTTATCGGTTGTCTTGGAGCATAGGTCAACTAGTCTCGGGGTTACCTTGGAGCCTGGGCTTTGGAAGTATCAGGTTTTATAAACTTTTGTACAGAAGATCTCATGGAAGGGTGTAAATATCCTTTAAGATGTTGAGCGGCAGGTTTTAGGGAGACACAGATATGTTTGGACAGTACGAAGTCTTTATTCAGCTTGGGTTGTTACTACTGATCGTTTTGGCAGGTCCTGCCGTGATCTTCTTGCTTTACTTGCGTGGGGCCGATCTGTAGCATCATCTGCCGCATTGTCAGAAGCGTTGCTAGAGCTCGACGGAGATCCGGTTACAGTATTCCAAACTCGTTCGATATCCGTCTGAGAGTGACAGGCTAGTAAGCTGGACCCGACATCTGTCGGGCTTTTGTGTTGGGCACTGAAGTCTGCGACATGCTCGAAACTGAGGTCTACGCAGACTGTAGTGAAGTTCGTAATAGAGGTTAGGTAGGAACTAACGCACCCGTCGACCCAATGGGCTACACTTGTAACGATTTGTTAGCCATGATCTGCAGTCGTAGTCAGCAGCCTGATGCGCTTGAGTGAAGTAGTGCCAAGACTCAGGAGGGTTCTTGGGTTCTGAATTCTTGAATGTTAAGGATCCCTGTGTGACTTGACTGTATTGCAATCCCCCAAATTCATCTCAGATTGGTATTTATGACACTCCCGATTCGTAATGTGGCCATCATTGCTCACGTTGACCACGGTAAAACCACCCTCGTAGATGGACTGCTCAAGCAATCTGGTACATTTCGTGAGGGTGAGGATGTCCCAACGTGTGTGATGGACTCTAACACGCTAGAACGCGAGCGCGGAATCACTATCTTGTCAAAGAACACAGCGGTTCGCTACAAAGACATACTCATCAACATTGTGGACACACCGGGTCACGCGGACTTTGGGGGTGAGGTGGAACGGGTTCTTGGTATGGTAGAAGGGTGTCTACTGATTGTGGATGCCAACGAAGGGCCGATGCCTCAGACTCGCTTCGTCTTGCGTAAGGCGCTGGAAAAAGGTCTGCGCCCCATTGTCGTGGTGAATAAGATTGATCGACCTCGGGCTGACCCCATGCAAGCGGTGGATAAAGTCCTAGACCTTTTCTTAGAGCTAGGGGCTGATGATGATCAATGTGAGTTCCCCTATCTGTTTGCTTCCGGGCTACAGGGATTTGCGATTGAAGAAGACCACCTGGAAGCATTCAAAACAGGATCCTATGACGGACCACTTGACCTAGAAGCCTTATTCACAGCTATTCTCAAGCATGTCCCACCGCCGATTGGAGATGCAACGAAACCTCTACAACTGCAGGTCACGACGTTAGAATATTCAGACTTTTTAGGTCGCATTGTTGTCGGGAAGGTGCACAACGGGGCTATCCGTAGTGGTGAGACGTTGGCCATGGTGCAGGAAGAAGGCAAGATCACCAAGTCTCGTGTATCCAAGCTACTGGGCTTTGAAGGCTTGCAACGTATCGAGATTCAAGAGGCCTCTGCTGGTCACATTGTTGCTGTTGCGGGTTTCCCGGATGCCAACATTGGTTATACCCTCACTAGCCCTGATAATCCCCAAGCGCTGCCTCTGATTAAGGTGGATGAGCCCACTTTACAGATGACCTTTTGTGTAAACGATTCACCGTTTGCTGGACAGGAAGGGAGTTTTGTCACCTCGCGCCAATTGCGGGATCGACTAATGAAGGAACTAGAAACGAATGTAGCCCTACGAGTAGAGGAGACGGATTCACCAGATCGGTTCTTGGTCTCTGGACGGGGTGAGTTGCACCTAGGGATCCTGATCGAGACCATGCGTCGAGAAGGGTATGAATTCCAGGTAGGGCAACCGCAGGTGATCTTCCGTGAAATCAATGGTCAGCCCCATGAACCGTTTGAATCTCTGGCTCTAGATGTTCCAGAATCAGCCATGGGCTCCTGTATTGAGGCTCTCGGTCAGCGTCGGGGTGAAATGCAGGATATGCAGGTCAGTGCCGATGGGCGGGCTCAGTTGGAGTTTGTGATTCCAGCTCGGGGTCTGATTGGCTTCCGGGGTGATTTCATTCGGATGACTCGGGGTGAAGGCATTATGAGCCATAGCTTCCTAGAGTACCGAGCTCTAACCACGGAGTTTGCGTCCCGTCGCAATGGAGTGCTGATTGCCTTTGAGGAAGGGGTTGCCACGTACTACGCGCTCAAGAATGCTGAAGATCGTGGGGTGTTCTTCATCTCACCCGGCACCCGAGTTTACAAGGGCATGATTGTCGGTGAGAACACTCGGCCTCAGGATATGGAATTGAATGTCTGCAAGGCCAAGCAGTTGACAAACCACCGCGCATCAGGCGGGGAAGAATTGGATCACTTGCAAACACCGATGGAAATGAGTCTAGAACGGGCGCTGGAGTACATTGGTGATGATGAACTCGTGGAGGTGACCCCTGAGTCTGTTCGCCTGCGTAAAATTGCTCTTGCAGCTAGTCGCCGTCGATAGGAGTTGATTATTTGAACTTTGGTCGAGTCACGCGGATCTCCTAGGATCCACTGGATCCGGCGCGCGAAGATCTACCACCCGAGGACACACCATAAAGTCTCGCCCAAAAGTCTGCTCGCCCAAAAGTCTGCTCGCCCAAAAGTCTACCTAGAGGAAAAGTCCAAAGAACCCTCTGAGCTTGCACGTGACAACAATTCAGTGATAGATCCTAAGGATCCTGGGTAGCTGTGGGCGGAAACGTCTCGGCTACCCTTTTTAGTCGCTGGAGTTGCTCCACCATATCCCGTTTAGTGAAGTCGGCCGCCACTAAAGAAAAACCTGCTTGGATCAATGGGTTCGGGATCTCAAAGGTGAAACGATTTAAGAGTCGCGTACCGTTGGCCTCTAGAGGTTGGCACTCCCAGCGGTCAGAGCCTTCAAAAAAGCCGGTGAAGCCCCACTCGATCAAATAAAGCCCTCGCTCCCTCACCACACAGTTCAGCGTTGGTTCCACTAAAGGGATGTTCAAGATAAACCGAAATTGGTGGCCCGGTTCCACTGACCAGGCTCCAACTGACTCACATCGCAGCAAGGGATTGAGCCAACGATGCATAAGGTCTCGATCCGTGATGCACTGATCTACCCAGGCTGGCGGGGCTGTGATCTCAACAGATTGCTCAAATATCGGCATGGGAAAGTACGCCCTCGCCACTTTTGTAGACTACACCTCCAGCTTATAAGTAGGTAGTGTAGAAGTAATGCTAGCTACGGCTCATCCAAAGGAGTTATCCATGTATAGCCTCACGTACGCGAACACACTGGTGCCAGAGGACCTTACACAGATGGAAGCTCCGGCCATCTTGGTTATTCACGCGCTCGAAGGGATCCCAGACACACCTGATCTACCGCGTCGGGTTGTTACAGTGACACCGCCGCTCCATGTGGGCCGAGATGCCCGCTGTGAGGTCCGAATTCAAGATAAATTTTTGTCTCGGATCCATGCCACAATCACGCAACCAGCTCCAAAGTCTCCCTACTGGATCCATGATGGGGATGGTCGGGGTCGAACCAGTGCGAATGGAATTTTTTTGAATCTTCAACGCCTTGAAGCTGCTCAGGAGCTTCAAGATATGGATGGTATCTATTTTGGGATTAATGTGCGAGCGACCTTTCATGTAGTGCGGCAACCTGGCTCAAGCGATCACTTAGAACATCTCCCATTAAAAGAACTGCTGCAGGAGGCTGGTCTGATCTCGTCGGTCCAGATTGCGACAGCAATGCGATTGAAGGATCAGTCTAACATGACGCTTGGAGACGCAATCCTATCAAAAGGCTGGCTGCAGCCCCTTACCATTGAATTTATGCTGAAGATTGATTACACCAAGCTGGCGATTCCCTCAGGACGGTCACCAATTGGTGAGTATCTCAAGCTAGCGGGGTTGATTACTGAAAACCAGATTCAACAGGCGCTACAGGCTGTACGACGGCACCGGATCCCCTTTGGCATGGCCTTAGTAGAACTGGGCTATGTTAAGGAACCAACGCTGGACTTCTTTTTGAAACGTTATGAGCACTTAGATGCCTCCCAAGCTCAGACCTCTCACATCTCAACAACGTTGCGGTCGTAACCTCTTGGTGTGTGGATAGGATCCTTAAGCTCTTAAATCCTTAAGCTCTTAA